>DPKV01000088.1 GCA_003542325.1 Anaerolineaceae bacterium | reverse complement strand
GGCAAGTGGACTTGGACATAAAATCCAGAAAATGAACCAAATAGACTGCGTAATCTCATCATGGTTGATTAATAACGAACTTGGATTCCTCAATTAATGGTTTTTTGCTCATGGAGAACTAAAAAATTACCCCATAATTAAAGTCCGTGCAACAGGCTGAACAATAAGTGAAAATATAGCAAGGTGTTATTTTCAATTCTACTGGAAATTATAAATAACAGTAAGAAGCTGAATAGAAACCAACCTTGTGTTTTTCAGGAGTGGGGTCTTTAGGCTGCTTACAAATGATACTCTTCGTGGATTGCTTTTGATATACCTGTAGGCTCCATTTATCGAGCAGGTAAACGTCATTCAACCAGAGTATCCACTATTCCACCCTGCACGCCGGATTCCACTTTTCCAGCGGAAAGGATTCATACCAGTCTTTCGTGTGGGTATAGCTGCCAGCGGGAAAATACTCGATGCCGGGGACAAAACAGGTGTTGGAGATCAGGGGAAGCTGTTAACCAGCGCCATGTGACTGCCCAGCGTGGCTGTGTTGTAACCGGGCAGGTCGGGCGCAGGGAAATTGGAGGTCAGAGGTCGTAAGGGGAAATAATTGTTCCAAATCTTCTCAGAAATTTGAACAACAATATTTATCATATTACCATTTAGTTCAGTTATTTCTGTTTATTGTTTATAATAGTCAAGGTATATTTTCGCTCACCTTGTTATCAACATTTTGGGAGGGTTTTTATGAAACGAATTTTTGTAATTTTAATCCTGGTAGTAAATCTAACCTTAGCTTGTTCATTGACGCCCCAGGCGATTGACGCTGTTGAAGAGGTAATCCCTATTGTAGAAAACGTAATTCAGGAATTGGTGACCGAAGAAGCCGGATCATCGGTAGTTGTACCAACAGATACTCCAAACCAGGTTGAAAGTGAGCCGATTCCCGGTAATCTTTCCGATGGACTTGTTGCCCATTTTTCCTTTAATGGCGAGGTTTTTGAAGATCAGTCCGGATTATTAAGCGAAGGGACTTATTTAACTTCGACCGAGGATCGTTTCAATACTCCGGGCGGCGCATTGGCATTCAACGGCGTGGACAGTTTCGTTGAAGTTCAAGATTCAGACCTGCTGGACCTGGCCGGTGATTTTACAATTGCATTTTTCATCAAAGGAAATCCAGAATCGGATCATGAATGGCTGATCATAACCAAACACCAGGCTGGTATTTGTCAACCCGAAGAGACTTCCTGGATGATCCGTTATCAAAAAGATCTGGGATTGCGTTTTGTTAATTACGATACAAGTGCGGATTGCGGAAAAGTGATTCTGGCTAACCCTTATGTGGATCTTTTGGATGGTCAATGGTATTTTGTGGCCTTTGTCAATTCAGTAGCAGATGGCCTGATGCATCTATACATCAATGGTATCCATATAATGAGTGTGAGTAATGCTGAATTGAATATCGGGAATAATGAGATTCCATTAATCATCGGAAACCAGTACCAAGGTATCCCGGAGTATGCCTTGGACGCAGTACTTGATGACCTATACATTTATGGACGTGCTTTGGATTATGAACAAATCCTGACTCTTTCCCAGATTGGGAAATAGAAAAAAGAACCGATAAAACCAAGAGTGCTGCATACTTCGTAAAAAATGTTGCAGTAGATTTTATTTATTCCACATATGCAGGTCGAAACCCTACTACATGGCCCTCGAGGTGCCATCCCTCCGGGCGATTTACGCTTTTATTCCACCCTGCACGCCGGGTTCCACTCTTCCAGCGGAACGGATTCATACCAGTCTTCCGTATGGGTATAGCTGATATCGGGTAAATACTCGATGTCGGTCCCGAAATAGGTGTTGAAAACCAAGGGGAAGACGTTTACCAGTGTCATGTGACTGTCCAGCGTGGCTGTGTCGTAACCGGGCAGGTAGAGCGCCAGGAGGTTGGAGGTCACGGTTTCTTTGCCGAAAGCGTGGTCCCCTTCGATAATGATGATCGGGGGCTGGTCGGATTCGGCGATGATCCTGGCGACATCCTCCAGGACCCGGGGTTCCAGATAAGCCAGTTGCGCCGGATATCCTTCACTGTCCGGTGTGTCTTCCGCATCTGGGTTCAGGCTGCCGTCGGCGTTGAAAACGTACGGTGGGTGGGGGTTGATGATGTGGGCATGGACAAACTTGGGGCCGGGCATTTGGGGAATTTCAGGCAGGAGGTCCAGTATCAGCCGGGTTCGTTCCGCCTTCTTTTCCAGGTCGTTTAGGGTTACTTGAACGCCTAAGTCGGTCTTTCCTTCGAAGATCAGGATCCCAAGGGTACTTCTAAGGTAAAGAATTTCAAAAGGGTCCAGGCTCCAGGCCTGGAGTTCTTCCGGATAACCTGCGAGATAGTAATCTGAGCTTTTTATATTACCCCAGGAGAAACCCATGTCGAAGGCAATGGTGGTATACCCAACCTCTTCAAAAGCCTGGTGGACTGCGTTGTTCTGGATCAGCGCGGAGGTCGTTTTCAGGCTAGGGTCATCCGTCAAGTCCTCGACGTAGGCCATGTTCAATTCGGAAGCCAGGGACATGACGGTGAAAGCGTAATTGGAGCGGCTGCAATCCGCCACCCAAAAACCCAGGCTCTCCAAACCTTCGATAAACACACTGTTATCGTAATCATATTCCTCCAGAAGGGCGTCCGAACGGGCATATTTATCCAGAAGGATGAAATAAACATCCGGAAGCTCATCTGTATCCGCAGGTTGAAGGAAGGTATCCGGGGCAGCTTGTGCAGTTTGTGTACGGGCAATTTCTTCCTGAATGCTGTAAATGGCGATCCTGGCAAGTTGAAACCCGCTCAGGACGAGGATGACCAGGTTGAAGATCTGGGTAATGCCCCGGGCATTCTTCAGGCGAAATCCCAGAAGATAAAGGGTTCCGGCCAGGAGTAATCCCCAGAGGGTCAACATATAGAAATGGGTGCCGATGACCCAATTACCGATCACCCGGCCCTCCATAATATTGAAGAAATGGCCGTATGTCAGACCAAAAAATAGAATTGGAAAGGCCAGTGTGCCTGCACGATGAAAATCCCTGAAGATTAGCCAGCCAATCATCAGGACGACCGGACCCAGGGCAAGACTGACCAGCAGGAGCCGCCAAATCACGCCCAACTGGAACTGCCCCAGGTTGTTGGCGGCCAGCATCAGGACGGTTAGGGCGGGGAAAAGCAGGCAGAAAAAGGGAAATTGTTTGACTGTATGCTTCATTGAGAGTCTTCTTTTATTTTTATTCACCCATTAAGGGTGGCTCTCTAGTATACCGCGTGTTCCTGAATGCATGCTANNATAAGAAAATGAGCAATAAGAAAATGAGCAAATTCTACGGAGTAGATGAAAAATCAACACAGCAGGGGTTACATTCGATTAAATATTCCTATGTTTCGCATAGATAATAAAACATAGAGAGAATATTATTGATTATCCGATGGGCTGACAGGCCGGGCAGACATAACAAGCACCGCCCAGGTAAGCAAATTTCTCAATCAGCGCTCCACAGGTCGGGCAGGGCTTGCCAATGGCATTAATGGAATAGACGCCCCAGCGGGGCGTCCAAAGGCAAAATGAGTTGAGAGGGGAGAAGTTTCCCTACCTGAACATGGAACTAGTGCAGCATTTCTGTTTGGTCTTTAAGGCTGCCGTCCAGATAAGCCTGTAGAAGCTCTTCAATATCGCTTTTTTCGGTCACGATGGGGGTAATTCCCAGCGCTTGCATGCTCTGATAAGCGCCCATGCCCATCCCGCCGCAGATCAGGGCTTCGCAATCACTGATCGCTTCAGCCATGCTGACGTGCTTGCCGTGGGATTCCATCCCATGACCATATTGGTTCTCGTGTTCGTGATGCTCATCCTGGGCTGAAAAATGGGAATGCCCCATTTTGTCGCGCATTTCCCTGCCGACAACCGTGCCGTCAGTCACTTCAATGACCAGATAATAAGGGGCACGGCCAAAATGGTGGCTGATCTGCTCGCCATCGTCTGTAATAAATGCTATTTTCATCCTTTTAACCTCAATTTCCTGGTGACCTGGGTGGGTCATTATTGAAACATAACAGTCGTAATTATAGTTCGGAATAGCAAAAAAACCAATTCGCTGGAAGAAGTAATTCACATGGATTCAGCTTAATTTTACCTTTAGCAACTTATTTTCTTTCGTATTTATGATAATATGCAATCTTGGTTGCATAATCTTGGGGAAATCGACCACGAATTCCGG
>DPKV01000207.1 GCA_003542325.1 Anaerolineaceae bacterium | reverse complement strand
ATACTGAAATCCGAACCGGTCCAATTGCCTTCCGAATCAGCCTCAATGTGCACACTCTCCTGAACGTGCAGTTTTTCCTCAAGCCGTTCCAGACGGGCCAGCGTCTGCCTCAGGGTATCGCCCAATGTGTCGGGCAGACGGTCATGATGCAGGTCCGGCTCGCCTCCGGTTTGTTTTGTGGTGCGTTTAACCACCTGCCCGGGGATCCCGACCACGACCGAATCAGGCGGGACAGGCTTGACCACCACGGCGTTGGCACCCACCCGGCTCCCCGCGCCGATTTCAATTGCGCCGAGGATCTTCGCGCCTGCGCCCACCACGACATTATCACCAATCGTGGGATGGCGCTTGCCTTTTTCCAGGCTGACGCCGCCAAGCGTCACGCCGTGATAGAAAGTCACATCATCGCCCACCTCGGCCGTCTCACCGATCACCACGCCCATGCCGTGGTCAATGAAAAAGCGCCGGCCGATCTGCGCCCCGGGGTGGATTTCCACACCAGTGGCCCAGCGCGCCCATTGGGAAAGCCACCGGGCAAGGAAATACACCTTGCGCAGCCACAGCCAATGCGTGATCCGGTACGCCCAGATGGCGTGCAGGCCGGCGTAATTGAAAAACACTTCCCACCCGTTGCGGGCAGCCGGGTCCCGATGCTGGGCGCAGCGGATGTCTTCCATCATCATCCTGAAGAATCCCAGGTCCTTATGCAGGTTATTCTGAATACTGTGCGGCAGATCCATCGTTGATGACTGTTCCATCATGCCTCCCCTTCCTGATCCCGGAGATCATCGAACATCGGTGTGCTCAGGTACCGTTCAGCAAAGGAGGGGATGATCACCACGATCCGTTTGCCCTTGTTTTCGGGTCGTTTGGCGACTTCCAGCGCTGCCCAGGTGGCCGCACCTGAAGAAATGCCCACCGGCAGCCCTTCTTGTACAGCCAGGGCGCGCGCCGTTTTGTAGGAGTCTTCTCCCGTGACCTGGATAATCTCGTCGTAGATCTTTGTATCGAGCACTTCGGGAATAAAACCCGCGCCGATCCCCATGATGGGATGCGGACCCTTCTCACCACCGGACAGGACAGGAGAGGCAGCCGGTTCCACGGCAATCACCTGCAGGTCAGGATTATGCGCTTTCAAGCCCTCCCCCGTCCCGGTGATGGTGCCGCCGGTCCCGATCCCGGCCACGAGGATATCCACCCGGCCGTCGGTATCCCGCCAGATTTCCTCGGCAGTCGTAAGCCGGTGCGCCTCCGGGTTGGCGGGGTTGGCGAACTGGTTGGGCATGAAATAACGTGGGTCGGATGCCAGCAGTTCCTCCGCTTTAGCGATCGCGCCCTGCATGCCCTTGTCCGCAGGCGTCAGGATCAGCTCTGCACCCAGCACTTTCATCATCATCCTGCGCTCATAGGAAACCTTCTCAGGCATGACGATCACGCAGCGATAGCCGCGGGCCGCGGCCGTCATCGCCAGGGCGATCCCGGTGTTGCCGCTGGTCGGTTCAACAATGATGCTCTCGGGGGTCAGCAGGCCGTCCGCTTCCGCCGCGTCGATCATGGCAACACCGATCCGGTCCTTGACGCTGTGCGCCGGGTTGAAATACTCCAGTTTCAGGACCACTTCGGCAAAGCCATCCTGGTTCAAACGGTTCAATCGAACCAACGGGGTATTCCCGACAAGTTCCGTGATATTGTTGTAAATCTTCATACCATTCTCCATATATATTTCTTAATCATTGCTCTTCACAAACAGCGGTTGGGGTTAAATAAACGACCAGCCGGGTTAAATCAAAAGGCAGCGAAACCTTGGCACCGCATAACGACACTTTGCGGGGCTGTCCGCCGCCCAAACCGACTGGTTAAGTAAATCTTTTCAGTACGTCTGAGCGGTGACTAGCGACCCCGCCTCAGACACAAGCAAACAAACATGATAAAAACTCCCAATTTATTACGATAATTTATATCATAATTATACATTTAATCAAGATATTGTCAAGTGAGAACAAATAGATTTTCTTTGAAAATCGCTGCCATACATTATTGCCGTTTCTCCAATTCTGACAAATAATACTCAACCTCCTCAGACGGCGAATCAAGAATCTCAAAGACCTGCATGATCGTTTGTTGAATGATCCGTCGGCTGCCATCCTCAAAGGTGACCCATTCCTGGTAACTGACCATCATCCCCGTCTCGGGATCAAATTGATGGATATAATCCCATCGGATAACAGGAAGGTTATACGCCTCAAGGGGAATGGAGGATTCCTCAGCCCCTTGGTAAGAAAATTGAATAAGCGAGTTCCCGTCCTGATCTGTAACCGTTTCCGTCTCAAGTTCGACGCCAATCGTCGCCACACGCCGCAGCAACGCGTCAATATCTGTAATGTAGGAAGGCAACTGCTCATCATGAGTTGAAATCTCGTCCATTGCGGAATTCCAGCTTATACTTCCGGACCGCACTCCAACCTGAATAATGGAGCCGTCCAGATTTGTTTGAATACAGATGCTTTCCTGGATTTGCAGTGATTCATCAAGGTTCAGCCAGCATTCCCAAAAATGGTTGGCGGAAAGAACAGCACCATTTTCCAGCATTCCATTGCTTCCCCGATCCGTATCAGACGAGTTTTCCCGGATAAAATGCAGCCAGCCGGCATGCAAAAACGTTTGAGCGGTTGTGGAAAGCTCTACTGCGATGGATGGCGGTTCCAAAGTTGAAGCCGGTGCAACAGGTGTTTCTGTTTCCTCCTCAGAGAAGATTTCAGCGACCTCGTCATCATCAAGCTGCATTGAAGGCGGCTGATAATCCTTTTCCGCGATGGCTGGGTTCGCAGTGAAATAAAACATCCCGCCGGTAATGATGATCAATAAGGCAATGACAATCAGCACCGACTTATGCCTGAATAGCCTGCTCATGTTGTCCCCTTTCACTGGTTGTGGATTAGATATTTCCCTAATTCAGTTTGAAAATTAACAGAACAGTCGAATTATCCACATACTAATAATTCCCTCTTACGATTTTATTATACCAAATTGTATATATTCTTCAAGAGTTTACCATTGGATGTGGTATTCGCTAATGACAGGGGCGATGACATGCTTATAAAAGCCTTCTCCGGGAGCGAAGCGGAATACCCGCAGGGTGCGAGGGGAAGGTGGCACGAAGTGCTGAAGTGGTACGGAACACCCACAGGGTGCTGGATGAGGGGTTGATTAACCTCAACTCCACCTCATCAGTCTGCTGCGCAGACAGCTTCTCCTTGAAGCAAAGCGGAACGCCCTTTGGGTGCAAGGAGAAGCCTTTTTACCGGCCGGGTTTGACTCCCTATCAAAATCTTTCCGTTCCCCTTGAAAGACATAATAGTCGATTTCTTATTCCATCCCAAATAATACTCAAATGAAGTGGAACACCTGCTGGGTATGAGGGCAAAGTGGCACAAAGTGTTAAAATAGAACGGAATACTTGTATAAGTGTTGCCTTTTTAGCCTTCTCCTTGAGGAGAAGGTGGCACGAAGTGCTGAAGTGNNCCAACCCCACCTCATCAGTCTGCTTACCAGACAGCTTCCCCTCAAGGGGAAGCCTAAAAAATATTTTTCAAGAATAATACTTATGTTGATTAAAACAATGGCAAGGTGGGATAAATGAATAAAAAGCACAATCCAAATTTGACAGGACATTCCCAAAGGCTTCGGAGAGAAATGACCAAAGAAGAACGGCATCTTTGGTATGACTTCCTGAAAGGATTACCGGTCACCTTCCATCGCCAGAAAGTTATTGGGCAGTACATCGTCGATTTTTATTGTGCTTCGGCGAAACTGGTCATTGAGCTTGACGGCTCACAGCACTTTGACGCAG
>DPKV01000163.1 GCA_003542325.1 Anaerolineaceae bacterium | reverse complement strand
ACACCCTTCCCGTCGAAGGCATCGTGGATTGGGGGGATGAAGTGATCGAGTTCAAACTGGAAGACAGTTTCGCCTGTCTGGATTTGGGCAGGGGAATCTGGCCTTTTTCCTGCTTCTGGAACTGGTCCAGCTTTTCCACCCGGCTGGCGGATGGCCGGACGGTGGGCGTCAACCTCGGTGCGGGTTGGACGGACGGCACGGGAATGAACGAAAACGGGTTGTGCATCGACGGGAAGCTGATCAAGCTGAGCGAGGATCTGGCCTTCAGGTACAATACAAACGATTTCATGGCCCCCTGGCGCCTCAAGACAACTGCCACTGACCGGGTAGACCTGGTCTTCACCCCCTTCTTCGAACGTGTCGCGAAGACAGACGCCCTGATTATCCGGTCAGAGGTTCATCAAATGATCGGCAAGTTCAAAGGGACGCTTAAGACCGACGAAGGCGAATCCATCCAAATTGACGGTGCTATTGGCTGGGCGGAGGACCATAACGCACGCTGGTAGAATAACAATTGAAGATCATTAACGGGCATCGATTAACGCTGCCCGTTATTTGTTCATCCATCGCTTTCAAGAATTGATCAAAACTTAATGATAAAATAGACAAGCTATGAAACCCACCAGCCGGCTTCAAAGTTATTTAATCATCACCCTTTGCTACGTCCTGGCAGCGATCATCGGCATTTGGGTGTTCAATTTGCTTCGAACTGATTATTGGCTTTCATTACTTATCGCAGATTTGGCAGCCACCTTCTTCATCTGGATGACAAGCCTGATTCTCAATAACGCTTCGGTTTACGATCCTTATTGGAGCGTCCAACCCCCCATCATCCTTGCCCTTGTTTTGCTTTTCCTGGGAAAACCTGAAATCGGGTCCATCCTGCTGGTCCTGTCCATCGTTTTTTGGGGAACCCGTTTATCGATCAACTGGATGATCACCTTTCCGGGGTTACATCAACAGGATTGGCGTTATGACCAGCTCAAACAACAAAGCGGGCGGTTCTTTCCCCTGGTCAATTTATTCGGTATTCAAGTCATGCCAACCCTGATCGTGTACGCTTGCCTGCTGCCCGGCTTCTATTACCTCAAGCTTGGGGGAGGGATGAATATCGGGGTTGGGATAGGCCTCTTGTTCATCCTGGGCGGCGCACTTTTGGAATTGACCGCGGATTACCAGATGCAATCCTTCAGAAAACAAACCCAGGACCGGACGCAGTTGATGCGGACAGGCGTCTGGCGGCACTCCCGCCATCCCAATTATCTTGGCGAGATCACCGTTTGGTGGGGCGTTTACCTGGTGCTGCTGTCCATCCATCCTGAATACTGGTATCTCGGGCTTGGTGCGCTCGCCAACACCTGTTTGTTCCTGTTCATCAGCATCCCTTTGGCTGAGAAGCGACTCGCGACGTATAAAACGGGTTACGCATCCTATCGCCGGGAAACACGCATGCTCCTTCCCATCCCTAAAAAACACAAATAACCCTTCCTTCGGGGTAAACGCTTGAAATTTAGGCCTGAATATTCTACGATTGATATCATGCATCATCATTGATGTTAATCGCCCCATGTTTGAAGGATGACCGCTTGAATATTTCAGACCTCACCCAAATCCCCCTGATATCCGCACTCCCCCTGGAATGCCGCCAACAGCTTTCCCGGTTCCTGATTCAACGCAGGATCCCTGCCTACCAGAGCCTTGTCCTCGAAGGTGACCCGGCGGAAGCCTGTTTTTTCATTCAATCCGGGACATTCAGGGTCCTGCGGACGAATCAAGATGGCAAAGTTCAGGTTTTAAGCCGTCTCTCAACGGGAGCACCCATCAATATCATCTCATTGCTCATACCGGAACGCGTCAACCGGGCCTCGGTGGAAGCGCTCACGCCTGCTTCCGTTTTAGCGCTAAATTCAAAAGACTTTGACTCCTTGCTGGCCTCCTGCCCCGAATTTTCCACTGCGCTCCTCCGCCATTTTGCAATGCGGATCAGCCACATGACCGATCTGGCAGCGGACCTTTCTCTATTGTCCGTTCGGACACGACTGGCCCGTTTCCTCATCGATCTGGCCGATTCACCGAACAGCATTTGTGACTGGACTCAGGATGAAATCGCCGCCCAGATCGGGACCGTCCGGGACGTTGTCGGCCGGACCTTGCGTGATTTTGAAACCCAGGGACTGATCTCCCGCGATCATCAACAATTCGTCCTGCTGGATCGTTCCGGTCTGGTGCGGGAAGCCTCGCTCAACCCTAAATAAACCCTCCCGCCATCCTCCCATTGCACTCATCGTCGCTCGATCCGACTTAAGTCGTATCATTATTCAGATGTATTTGATATGATTTATACATATTACAGACAGGAGCATCAGATGACGCAAAAAGCGCTACCCATAATCAATTTTGATCGCTGCGACCGCTGCGGCGCTTGTGTGACGGGTTGCCCTGAACAGGCTCTGACCATGACAAAGGCAGGCCCGGTTTTCATCCAGCCGGTCAACTGCACCTATTGTACGGCATGTGAAGGATTTTGCCCCACCGGTGCGATCCGTGCTCCTATTAAAGTTCGCTGGGCTTTGGAAAATTGACCCTAATTGGGTATCAGGAACGGAGGAATCCATGAGTGAATTTATTAATAACGTCAGCCGCCGGAAGGAAGCCTTGAAAGAAGTCATTCAAAGGCTGCATGCCGGCGAATCGGTTGAATCGCTGCAAGAAAAGTTTGGGGACGCCATCCGCGGGGCGACTGCAGGTGAAATTGCGGACGCGGAACGCGCCATGATCGGTGAAGGGATCGCCGTTTCAGAAATCCAGCGTTTGTGCGATTTGCACGTCGCCGTCTTTAAAGAATCCCTTGACGAAGAACCCGCACCCGAATCCCTGCCGGGCCACCCTGTCTTCACTTTCCGGATGGAAAATGAGGTCACCCTGCGACTTCTGGAGTCCATGGCGGACACTTTCAACCTCTGGATGACCGGGAACTCAACCGCCCGCGCCAGCCTACAGGCACAGACAGAAAACCTGAAGACCATTGAAAAGCATTACTCACGTAAAGAGAACCTGCTGTTTCCGTACATGGAGAAGAAAGGCTTTGAGGGTCCCTCGACAGTCACGTGGGGCGTCCATAATGAGATCCGGGGCCAGATCCGGCAGTTCAGGCAAGCCCTGGCCGATGATGAATCGGACCCACAGGTTGCACAGGGACAGTTCAAGACCCTGGCGAAAAACATTCAGGAGATGGTCTATAAGGAAGAGAAAATCCTCTTCCCGGAATCACTCGTCCGGCTTACTGAGGCAGAATGGGCTGAAATCCAGTCCCAGGAAGAAGGGATCGGGTATTTTAATGGGGCACCCCAACCCACCGAAATTTCTCAAGAGGAAAACCAAAATCAAAGTCAACCAACACAAAAGGAGAACGGAACAATGGAGGGTAATGGATTATTATCGCTGGACATCGGCGCTTTGACGCAGGAACAAATCAACCTGATGCTCACGCACCTGCCGGTGGATGTGACCTATGTGGATGAAAACGATGAGGTACGGTATTTCACACAGGGCCAACACCGCATTTTTGATCGCTCTGCGGCCATCATCGGCCGGGCTGTGACCAAGTGTCACCCGCCGCAAAGCGTCCATAAAGTACAAATCATCCTCGAAGACTTCCGCTCCGGGAAACGGGATGTCGCTGAATTCTGGATCCAAATGGGCGAGGCTTTCATCCATATCCGCTACTTTGCCCTCCGCAACGCAGCAGGGGAATACAAGGGCTGCATTGAGGTTTCACAAGAGATATCACATCTGCGCAGCCTGGAAGGTGAAAAACGCTTGCTCGACGATGCTCCCGGCTACGTCGATTGACCAGATGACAATCACATTTTAAGAACCCTATATACCTTTGGTCAACTCCACCAAAGGTATTTTTTTAAAAATAATTTTAAGATAATAACGGCGGACTGTCACCCGGAGGGAGATAGTCCGCCCCTTAAGAACGTATTTACTTTGATAATTATCGAACAACTGTCACACCAAATCAATAATTGGAACCTGTTTTCCTCGGAACTGTGACGAGTAATATCTACCCAAGAAATGTTTTACTTAACTGGAGCTTACTCACAACTACCAATTAACTTTCCTCGTTCACACACAACCGCAGCGTCTTGATCTCAAAAGGCCGGAAGTCCAAAATCAGCTTTCCCTCCACCAATTCAATCCCCGCCTGGACCTTTTCCAGCATATCCGTCTGGTACGCAAACCGAACCGGAAGGCTGGTGTAAAGCGTCGCTCGTGTCCCGGTCCCCAGCGCCTCATAGAGCCGCACTACCAGGCCCCCTTTGCGTCCGTCCTCAGGAGGCTTGACCGTTTCCAGGATGATATTGGCCTTGTCAAGGCTGAACAAGGACCGGGTGCCGCACCCGCCTTCCTGGACGTGAACGGGGACGTTCAATTCATACCCCTGCCGTACCAGATCGGATTCGATGAACGGCGTATTCCAGAAGGTGAACGCGTACGTGAAGACCTGCTTGCCCCTGTCAGCAGTCATATCCGGCGCGAGGGCGGATTTCAGCAAAGTCAGGCTGATGGTATCATCCAGCACATCCACCCCATACTTGCAGTCGTTCAGCACGGCAAAACCGCGGCCCGGTTCAGCGAGAGCCGTCCATTTCTGATTGCAGACCTCAAACCGGTCCTGATCGAACTGCTGTGACCGGTGCGTCGGGCGCGGCAAATACCCGAATTGGATTTCATGCAGGGCATCCCGAACGTGATAATCCACCGGGAAGCTCACCTTCAATAACTTATGGCGCTCCTGCCAATCAATCTCAGTCTGAAAATCCACTCTGCGGGAATCCCGCCGGAGGGTCACCCTCTGCACCGTCTCGGAGTGATTCAATCTGCGGCGGATTTCCAACTGCCCGAACAACGGCCCGGCGGCCAATACTGTGATCTCAGCTTTTTCCTCCAACGCAACAGGCTTAAGTTTATACATGCTATCCACATCCCAGGCGTCAAACGCGCTGGGGATATCCTGATACATCCGCATCCGGTTGCATGGCCCTGCAGCCAGTTCCCGTTCCTCGAATTTATCGAAAAGACTCGTAATTTCTCCGAATTCGTTGAATTCAATTCGGAAAAAGTCGTTTTCGAGCGTTTTTCCTTCCGCATGAATAGTATTTCCATCATTTTTAGGTTTGGCGGGTAAATATTCGGCCCAGCCGCACGGTGGAACGTCAATTTCGGCGTATTTCCTGCCGTCCGTAACCTGTACCGGAACGCACTCTCCCCGGTTGTCCAGCAACCCTGCCATGCCTTCCGGAAGTTCAATCACCTCCCGCCGATCCCATGAAAGGGAATTGAAAACGGTCAGGCCTTCCGGTTTGTCAACCAACTGCCGGCGGGCATCAGCGGCGACGGCATCCGCCGTATCGATCACACCGGCAAGCTGTGCTTCAGCTTCTTCATAGACCCGGTGAATGGAGGAGCCCGGCAGGATGTCATGGAACTGGTTCAAGAGCAGGGTCTTCCAGGCAGCATCCCAGTCTGCAATGGGGAACTCGAAATCCTTCAATATTCCCGCTGTCGCCCCCCACAATTCTGCTTCCCGCAGCGCAAACTCACTGCGTTGGTTGAGGGCTTTCGTCCGGGCTTGTGAAGTATAGGTCCCGCGGTGGGCCTGGAAATAAAGTTCCCCTGTATAGCGAACCTGCGGCCAGCCTCGTGCTTCCTGTTCCCTGAAAAAGTCGATCGGCGCGGCCATCCGGAATTTCGGCACCCCCTCCAGGTCACCTTCCCGCCGGATATATTCCAAATGGTCCCGGGTCGGCCCACCCCCGCCGTCACC
>DPKV01000182.1 GCA_003542325.1 Anaerolineaceae bacterium | reverse complement strand
AGTAGCTCAATTTGGCAGAGCACCGCTCTCCAAAAGCGGGGGTTGTGGGTTCAATTCCTACCTGGCCTGCCTGGAACTTTTCAACGCCGTCTATTTTGGGCGGCGTTTTGGACGTAAACAAGGAGTGTCTTGTGGCGCTGAAGAAGAAAAAGAAACTAAATATTTTTCAGAAGATCCAACGCTTTTGGCGCGAGACGGTAGGTGAACTTCGTAAAGTCACCTGGCCTACATCAGCCGAAGCATGGAAAATGACCCGCCTTGTGTTGGTGGTCATGGTCGTAATGTCACTCATCCTGGGGCTCCTGGACTTGGCTTTCTCGAAATTAATCAATCTGCTGGTCGCTATTTAGTCTCAGCGCGTTGATCTGAGAGGCAGGAAGGAAGATATGGCAGCAACAGAAAATCCAGAAGAAGAACGCGAAGAATCCGTGTCTGAATCGGAAGATCTATCCGCGCCTATGGTGGAAGCTGCCGACGAACCCATCGAAGAGACCAGCGCAGCAGATGATGTGTTGGAAGAATCGGAAGAGGATGGACGAGGTTGGTTTGTTATCCATTGTTATTCCGGATATGAGAACAAAGTTCGCCACAACCTGGAACAGCGGATTGAATCAATGGGCATGAAAGAGAAAATCTTTGATGTCGTCATTCCAACCCAGGAAGAAATTGAGGTCCGCGACGGAAAACGACGCTCCATTGAACGGCATGTTTTTCCCGGCTACGTGCTGGTGAATATGATTATGACCGAAGAATCCTGGTATGTGGTCCGCAATACCCCGGGCGTTACCGGCTTTGTTGGAATGGGCAATGATCCGATCCCATTACGGCCAGAGGAAGTTTCCCAAATCCTCCGTCGAATGGAAGCGGATGCACCGACGATCAAGGTCACCTATAAGGCGGGTGAAACTGTCCGGATCATTGATGGCCCGTTCAACGACTTCCATGGTACGGTGGATGAGATTGATATGGATCGGTCAAAAGTCCGAGTAATGGTCAATTTCTTCGGTCGATCCACACCGGTAGAATTGGACTTTTTGCAAGTTGAAAAGATGTAGGAAAAAGAATTCTTAGAGAGTTGTGGGAGGGTCGGTAACTGACCCGTTTGAACCACAAAGGAGTAAAAACGTGGCAAAGAAAGTAAAAGCGATTATTACCCTTCAAATCCAGGCTGGTAAAGCCAACCCGGCGCCCCCGATTGGCCCGGCTTTGGCCCAGCATGGCGTCAATATTATGGCTTTCTGCAAGGACTACAATGGCCGGACCGCTGCACGCGCTGGCGAAATAGTCCCGGCGGAAATCACCATCTTTCAGGATGGTTCGTTCCGCTTCAAACTTAAATCATCACCAGCCGCAATCTTGCTCTGCAAAGCTGCCGGGATTGAGAAGGGCTCCGGTCAGCCCAACCGGGATAAGGTTGGCAAAGTGACCCGCTCCCAGGTGCGTGAAATTGCAGAATTAAAATTCAATGATATGAACGCAATCGATATTGAAGGTGCGATGCGCCAGATTGAGGGCACAGCCCACAATATGGGAATAACTATTGTTGAGGACTAATTATTAATTCGTGGGAGGGTAACATTTACCCGCTTGAACCACAAAGGAGTATTTATGGCAAGTCACGGAAAGAAGTATCAGGCAGCTATCGCAAAAGTTGATCGCGATAAACTATATGCTGCAAAGGAAGCCATTGAGCTTCTCAAAGATATAAGCTACGCCGGTTTTGATGAAACGGTCGAGGTACACATTCGGACCGGTCTCGATCCCCGCCAGGCAGATCAGCAAATTCGGGACGTTGTGGTTTTACCTAATGGATTGGGTAAATCCGTTTCAGTCCTCGTCTTCGCCCAGGGTGAAGCAGCAGAAGCAGCCAGGGAAGCCGGTGCGGACGTTGTCGTCGATTCAGAGGATATTGTCAACAAGATCCAGGCTGGTTGGACAGACTTTGACGTCGCCATCGCCACCCCGGATATGATGGGTACAGTGGGCCGTTTGGGCCGTGTTCTTGGCCCGCGTGGTCTGATGCCGAACCCCAAAGCCGGAACAGTTGTGCAGGCTGATGGTATTGCTGATGCAATCACCGCAGCAAAAGCTGGCCGGGTAGAGTTCCGCCTCGACAAGACAGCGAACATTCATGTTCCGATCGGTAAGATCTCATTCACTGCGGATCAGCTTTATGAGAACCTTGTCTCGTTTATGCTGGCCGTCAGGCAGGCGCGACCGGCTGCCGCCAGCGGCAACTTTATTCGCCGTGTAACGGTAACCGGAACCATGTGCCCGGGAATCAAGGTTGATCCATACGATTCAGCTTTGACACTGTAAGATGATCGGTTTGTGTTATAATATAAAACGCTAACCTGACAAGTAAATAGAAGATTTCTTCGCTGAAGAAAGCAGGTGCCCGAAAGGGCTTAATATCCCGCCGAGGTGAAGGCAAAAAGAACAATCGGATACCGTAAGGTATTTTAACCCGAAGTCTTTGCCTCAGCGACAGAATGAGGCAAAGACTTCGATGGTTAATAAACTAAAACTGGAAGGAGGTGAACACATTGGCGTTTACTCGTAAAGAAAAAGAAGCTATGGTCGCCCAATATCGGGAGTGGGTTGATAACAGCAAGGCATTTTTTGTTGTATCTTATCAAAAGATGAACATGCCTGCCGTCGACGATGCGCGTCTGAAGATGCGTGAGGTCAACGGTGAAATACATGTTGTGAAGAACCGGCTCTTCAAACTCGTTATGGATGAGAAGGGTTTGGACTATGGTGATGGTTTCTGGGAAGAGAATAATGTCATCAGCTTCGCATTCGGCGATGCTCCTGGCGTCGCAAAAGCTCTCAGTGATTTATCAAAATCTGAAGTTTTTGATATCCGGATGGGCTATATGGATGAAAAATTACTCTCGGCCAGTCAGGTGAAAGCATTAGCTGATCTACCGACATTACCCGTTATGCGTGGTATGCTGCTGGGTACGATTCTGGCCTCCGCTTCACAACTGGTCAGGACACTGGCAGAACCGGCGCGTTCCATGGCCGCAGTTGTCAAAGCTTTCTCAGAAGAAGGTAAGGCTGCTGAAAGTGCTGCCTGATTTAGAACTACAAATTTGGACAGCACATTGTTGCTGAAATCAATCAAAAAAAAACATTTTTAGGAGAATTAAGAAAATGGCTGATTTAGAAAAATTGATGGATGAATTGAGCGGCCTGACCGTTTTGGAAGCTGCTGAACTCGTTAAAATGCTTGAGGAAAAATGGGGCGTTTCCGCTGCTGCCCCCGTGGCCGCTGTTGCAGCAGGCCCCGCCGCTGCTGAAGAAGAAGTTGAAGAAAAGACCGAATTCGATGTTATTCTTAAGGACGCTGGTCCGAAGAAAATCGAAACCATTAAGGTCATTCGCCAACTCACCAACCTCGGTCTGGTCGATGCCAAGAATATGGCTGAGACACCTGACACCAAGATCCTCGAAGCTGTTGGCAAAGATATCGCCAATGACGCCAAGGAAAAACTGGAAGCCGCTGGCGCAGTCGTCGAACTGAAATAACCCTGTTCCAAAAATAAATAATCCCGGTGGTTCATATAACACCGGGATTTATTCGTTAAATGTAAGTTTTGTAAAGGGGTAGTATTATCCTTTAAGCCGTCGGATAACCAGAACCACTTTCCCCTGGACCTGCACCTGGGCGGGGTTGTCAATGATGATCGGTTTCATGGATGGGTTGGCCGGTTGCAGCCGGATCTTTCCATTTTCTTTGAAAAAATATTTAAGGGTGGTCTCATCACGATCTGAGAGCCAAACGGCGACCATCTCGCCATTTTCAGCAGAACTGACCGACCGCATTACCACAAGGTCGCCATCGTTGACCATCGCGTCAATCATGGAATCTCCCTGGACTTCAAGTGCGAACAGGTCGGCAGTCTTTTCACGGGGAGGCAGCAGACTGCGGGCGATATCAATCCCGGTTTCCTGATCATAGTAATTGAAATCGGAGGAGGGCACCGGAACCGGCTCACCAGCGACAATCCTTCCAATAACCGGGACGGTGAACATCTCTGAAATGACCTGGGCAGCCTGAGAGAGGTTGCCTTCCAGGTTCCTGAGCAGGCGGATTCCGCGTGAAACGTTGCTTTCCCGCTCGATATAATTCATTTCCTCAAGCTGGTTAAGGTAGTAATTGACTACCGAGGTGGAGCTGATATTCGTATTTTCGCCGATCTCACGAATCGATGGGGGATAACCATTGTCTGCCTGGAATTTTTCCAGGAATTTAAGGATCCGTTTATGTCGTTCTCCAAGCCCTGCTTTCTTTCGTGCCATCATTTCAGGCTCCTTAATCTCAAACCGCTCATTTGTGCTATAAATTATAATAATAATACACGAACATCCGTTCGGTGTCAAGTATTCAAAAAAGATCGTAAACGCCTGTGGATGCCTTGAGGAGAAAATATTCTTACGTTCCCATTTACTCCCTGGCGAAATATACGACAGCATTCTCACGCTTAGGCTTCCATACGGAAGCCTTCCTTTCGACAGCGCTTTCCCCTTTTTCCTGGTACAGCCTAATCGCTTCATACCTCATCCATTTGGGAACCTCCTTGCTACTACCGCGTCTTAATAGATCAAGAAACCTCCTGAATCAAACTTCTCACAGGAGGCCTCTTTTTTATTTTGTATCTTGTTAATTGGGGGTTAGTTCAAAAGGTATTTCAATTTTGTATTATGCAAGTAATCGTTCAGAAAAATTTGCGGGTTAAAGGATTTCGTAACTGGTTGTGATCTCAGCCACCTCACGTAAAGTGGCAGCCACTGAACAATACTTCTCTTCAGAGAGGGCGATGGCCTGCTCGAGGCTTTTTTCGGTCAGTCCTTCGCCTTTGGCCTGGAAATTGAGGTGGATCTTGCGGAAGGTCCAGGGTGGGTCGGCATCCTGTTCGGCGCTGACCTGGACTTCAAGGTGCGAAAGGGGAGTCCGTTTCTTGGCCAGAATATCCACAACGTCCACCGAGGTGCACCCGGCCAGGGCTGAGAGAATCAATTCAGAGGGTTTCATCCCCATATTTTCATCCGGTGTGGACATCACCACAGAGTGTCCGGTCGAATCGGTTGAGATAAAACGTTTCCCATCCGGGATCCATCTTAATATGGTATTGGCAGTCATTTTTCTCCTTGAATGTTTTTATGAAACCTTCCCCATGAGTTTGATCAGATCACTCATCAAAGCCCGCTGTGCGGTGGGGTCATCAACCGTATCGGGATTCATCAGGCAATCGCTGGCGATATCTTCCATGAAACTCAGGCTGGCCGCCTGCACAGCCGACCGGATGGCGACCAGTTGTTGGACGATATCCCGGCAATCACGGTCTTCATCGATCATTTTCTGAACGCCGCGCAGTTGACCTTCAATTCTTGAAAGCCTGCGATTGATCTGGTTTTTAACTTCCGGGTTTTGGGTTGTGATCATTTTATTCAATCCTCCGTCAGGCCGCCGGCCTGACCCGTGATTAGCCTGCTCAGGAAAAACCGCCGGAAGAACCACAGCTCGAACCGGATGAAGAACCGGAACCGCTATTCCCAAAGGAAGCGACCCGGGAAATCCGGCGGTGGGTTTGGCGGGACTTGCACCCCGGACATTCCGGTGAGTTCGCATCCGGATCGGAAAAGCCCATCAGCTTTTCAAACTCCTTACCACAATCCTTACATTCATACTCATAAATAGGCATATATCGGTAAAACCTCCACAAATGCTATACTGGGGTATAGTATATTTGAACACCAAATTGTTGTCAATAGTTAACTGAATCTCACAGTTTATTTTCTAAGGCGGATTAAAGATGGAAATGAAAATTTTGAGATGGCCTGTACATCATAGGCTACGCCTCTGACGATCGAGTCGGCAGCCAGCAGGCCGCTTTGAATGGCCGGGCCGATCCCTTCTCCCATATCCAGTGTGGCTAACCCCAAAGCATCGCCCACCAGGAAGGCATTCCCCTGACGGTCCTCAGGCTTTTTATGCCTCAGGCGGTAACTATATCCTTGAGGCTGGAATTGGTGGTCAGTCACTAATCCCAGATCGGATAACTTTCCGGTCAGATACTCCCAATGCTGGTTGAGGGTTTGACCATTGGCTTTTAGTCTGGCTGCGCTTCCTCCGATCCCCACGTTTAGAAAGCCGCCTTTTTTGGGGATGTACCAGGCGTATCCTGGCAGGCCATCTTCAAAGAACCACAGGTGGCAGCGTTCATCCCGGAAGGTGTAGGGGAATTCCTCCTCTTTGGCGATGATCAGCCCCTTTTCTAAATTCCCATCATTTTGAGCGAAGAAGGAACGCCGGACAGGACAATGCGTGCCGCCTGCGCCGACAATGAAAGGCGCTTCGTAAAGACCGTCCACGATAAATGAGCTATCCCTGTGAATGATGCGCTCTACATGATGTGTCTTGCAGGGAACGCCTGCATAATGTAATAACCAGTTGTCAAACTCAATCCGTCGGATGGCATATTGATGCGTGGGGAGCCGAAAACGAACTCCTTTGATGGCTACTTCGAAAGCCGAAAAATGGGTCAGGCTGTGGGGATAATCCTGCGGGGTGATCTTCAACAACCGGAACAGGTCGGGTGTGACCCAGCCAGCACAGGTTTTCTGGCGGGGAAAGGCTGCTTTATCGAGGATCAGGCAATCCATGCCAAGCTGCCGCAGCCGCCAGGCGCAGGCAGATCCAGACGGACCTCCTCCTACGATCAGAACATCTTTACGGATCATGGTTTTCCTAAACGAAGCGGCAATCCGGCTGCGGTGTGCCGGGACGGGTCATCACGATCTGCCAGAGCTGTTGCGAACGGGAACGAAAGCCACCGGCGCTGCTCAACAGATAATAGTTCCACATCCGGCGGAATCGAGCATCGTATGTGTCTTTCAGTCCTGGCCAGGCGGCATTAAAATTTTGGTGCCAGGCGAGTAAGGTCTTATCGTAATCCGGTCCGAAGTTATGCCAGTCTTCCATGACGAACTTGTTTTCCATCGCCTGACCTAATTGGGTGATGGACGGCAGCATCCCATTAGGGAAGATATACTTATCCGTCCAGGGTTCGCCGGTGGTGATGCTGTGGTTGCCGCCAATGGTATGGATGAATGCAATTCCATCCTTCTTCAGGCAGCGGTCAACCACATCCATATAGGTGTGATAATTTTTATAGCCGACATGTTCCATGACACCAATGGAGATCACGGCATCATATTCCCCTTCCACCTCCCGGTAGTCCTGCAGCCGCAGTTCCACCGGCAGACCTTCGCAGAGTGTCATACCCAGGGCGACCTGTTCCTTTGAAACCGTCACCCCCAGCACGGAGGCACCATGTTTTTCTGCGGCGTATTTGGCGAAACTGCCCCATCCGCAGCCAAGTTCCAGAATTCTCATTCCGGGGTGGATCCCAATCTTCCGGCAAACCAGTTCGAGCTTCGCCTCCTGGGCATCATCGAGGTTAGCCGCGTTCCGCCAGTAACCACAGGTGTAATTCAGGCGTTTATCCAGCATGGCTTCATACAGGTCGTTTCCCAAATCATAATGTTGTTCGCCGACTTCATAAGCGCGGTCACGGGATTGCCGGTTGGTGAG
>DPKV01000087.1 GCA_003542325.1 Anaerolineaceae bacterium | reverse complement strand
GTGATCATAACTTCTCCCTAATTAAGTAGATTTAAGGAAGCAAATCCGCATCTCTTATTTATAACGCTGATGTGATAGATGTCAAGGAATGAATCATGACCTGATTATTGTATAGTAAAGTTGTTCATATTTCATTAACACCATGAACGATCAATTAATGCTCAGCCATTTTCAAGGATATTATTCATTAGAAGGGTTAATTGACCAGAACTGGTCTGACTGGTAGAATCTTTCAGGAAATATGATGAAAAAGCGTTATCGCAGAGTTTATATTACGCAATATTCTCTCCTTGTTCTGACACTGGTCGTGGTCGTCGGATTAGTTCTCGCCGGGCTGGTCATACTGGAGCATCTCTCCTACGAGGACCACTTTGCCATTTCCTGGGCAGCAGGTCGCGCCTGGTTGTTGGAAGGTGAAGATCCATACGGAGCGATCATTGGCGATGAAGCGTACACCGCATTATTTAAAGCATCTTTTAATGCCCGGTTGCCGGAAACACATTCCTTCAAAGACCCGATTTTTAATTTGTTCTTTTTTCTTCCCTTCAGTTTACTGCCATTCAAGTTGAGCCGAGCGGTCTGGTTTGCAGTCTCAGTGATTACAATGGGGTTGATTGGTTATTTCAGCCTCAAGCTGGCAGGATGGAAAGTAACGCTGCTTGAGAAGGTTCTTATCATTGGATTGTTTATCCTCTCGTTTGTGGGTGTGGAATCGATAATCTCCGGTCACCTGACACCATTGATTGTCCTGCTGATTTTGGCGGGGCTTGATGCCCTGATTCATGGGAGAGACACATTAGCCGGCTTCCTGTTTTCACTGACATTCGGCGCATTAACGACTTCCGCGCTTATTGTGTTGTTTGTCTTGATCTGGAGCATCTCGCGAAGAAGGTGGGCTGTTCTAAAAGCATATTTTGCAGGTTTGGGTTTCCTCTGGGCGATTTCCTTATTGCTGATCCCCTCCTGGCCTTCAGGTTGGTTCCGGGCCAATTTACCCCTTATCGAAAGTTGGGATTGGATTCAAACGCCATTAATGGACCTTTCGTTGGTCTTGCCTGGGATCGCACAACCAATGTCGCTGGCTCTCCATGCCATTTTTGCAGTGATATTACTGACGGTTCTATTTACGACTTTGAACAAGACCGGTTTGGTATTCACCTGGAACACCCTGGCGATACTCGTCCTGGCTTATTTATTTCATATTGAATCTTCGGTTTTCTCTTTATATCTTGTTTTTCCGGCTTTCTTCATGGTGTTAAGGTTCTGGTCGGATCGATGGCGGGTTGTGGGACGGGTATTGTCATGGGTAATTTTGATCGGCCTGGCAGCCGGAACGTGGCTCTATGCTCGTCCTGATTTTTCACTTAACATGAGCCAGCGCTTCCCAATCCTGATTGCCGGGCTGCCACTCCTGATCCTGGCGGGGATGGTCACCGTCCGCTGGTGGGCAATTCGGATCCCCAGATTGCCTTATGAGCAGGCTTAAAATCATTCGTAATCGTCTGAACAACCTTTAAAGTTATGCTATACTTTGAAGGATTTGTGTCCCAAAAGGCCAACAAAATCATAAGAATTCATACCTTTTTATCCTGAAAAAGATCGGAGGAGAAATAATCATGAAAAAACGTATTGGCGTTCTGACTGGCGGTGGTGATGTCCCTGGTTTGAACCCAGCGATGAAGGAAGTTGTTCTCAATGCCCTGGAAGCGGACTACGAGGTCTTTGGCATCCGTAGGGGTTGGGGTGGCTTACTTTCCTATAACCTGGATGAGCCTTCCACACACGATTATTACATTCGTCATTTGCACAAGAATGATCTCCGCAGAATTGATCGTACAGGCGGCACTTTCCTGCATACTTCCAGGACGAATCCCCAAAAAGTCCGTGAAGAGGATGTCCCTGGATTCTTAAAGGATACGGAGTTCGGGAAAGTGATTGATGATAAAGGGACGATGGATTACACCGACCATATCCTCAATGTTCTGGACCACCTCGGGATCGACGTCCTTGTACCCATTGGCGGTGATGACACCTTGAGTTTCGCTGTCCGCCTGGACAAAGAGGGCTTTCCGGTTGTGGCCATTCCAAAAACGATGGACAATGATGTCTTCGGCACGGATTACTGCATCGGTTTTTCCACGGCTGTGACGCGTTCGGTTGAACTGATTACGCAATTGCGGACTTCCGCTGGTTCTCATGAACGGATTGGTGTTTTTGAGTTGTTTGGTCGAAATTCCGGTGAAACCAGTCTAATAAGCGCTTATTTGGCGTATGTCGACCGAGCGATCATTTCCGAAGTGCCCTTCGATGTCGAGAAATTAGCCAGTTTCCTGGTTGAAGATAAGCGCAACAACCCCTCCAATTACGCAATCATGACGATCTCCGAAGGNNATCGTTGCGGATCAAATCAAGGAAATCACTGGTCAACACATCATTTATCAGAAATTCGGTTATGTGATGCGCTCTGGTGCGCCGGATTCGCTGGACCGGATGGTTGCCATGTCCTACGGCAATCTCGCTATGCAGCTCATTCAACGAGAAGAGTATGGACGGCTGGTTGCTTTGCAGGGCGGTAAGTATACGACTGTCCCTGTTGAGACCGTGCTTGCCGGGAAGAAAGTTGTGGATGTGGACGCTTATTACGATAAAGAAAATTATAAACCTAAGGTCAAAGATTTCCTGGGTGTTCCCATGTTCCTGACCTAAATCTATAGAGCAAAGCCCGTGAGAATAAGTTTCACGGGCTTTTTTGTTTGAGGTGCGTTATGCCATCTTCAGAACAAGGTGTTGATGTGAAGCGGTTTTCGGTCGTTCCGAGGAGCCTGATCTTTTTATTCAATGATAAGAACCAGGTGCTGTTAATCAAAGGAGCGGAAAATAAACGGCTTTGGGCAGGAAAATATAATGGCCTGGGTGGGCATATTGAGCCGGGTGAAGATGTCCTGGAAGGTGCATTGCGGGAACTGGCTGAAGAAGCAGGTGTGGAGGCTGTACCGCTCCGGTTATGTGGCCAGGTATTAGTAACGGTCAACCGGGATCAGGGGGTTGCTATATTTATATTCAAAGGCAAGGTCAAGGGGGTCGAGATCCGGGCATCGAGAGAGGGAGAGCTGGAATGGATCAGTCTGGATAGCCTCTCATCTCTGCCAATGGTAAAGGACCTGTATGAGCTTCTCCCGCGGGTTGCAGCACATTCGAAAGAAGAGCCCATCATTATTGGGAAGTATACCTATAACAAGCGGGATGAACTGGAAATATCACTCAGGTAGGCTATGTTCGTAGAAAATAAGTAGCGTGTCCCCATATTGACGTCGATCAAATTCAATCAAATTTGCATAGCCAATGCTATCATCCCATTCTTTTGGGTGAATTTGAATAATAATTTGACCTCCATCAGCCAGCCAGGTGGGCTTTTCATCGAGAGCTTGCATGGCTTTAATCCACATTCCCTGATACTGAGGTGGGGCGACATAGATAACGTCAAAAGCGGTATCGGGATCAGCGTTCAATAGGGTAAAAGCATCCATTTTCTGAACGGAAGCGTATTCGGAGAGCTTTGTGGCCTTAAGGTTTTCATGAATGACCTTACAGGCTCGGAAATTAAGCTCAATAAATAGGACATGCTCCGCACCCCGTGAAAGGGCTTCGATTCCAACTGCACCTGTCCCACCAAACAGATCGAGCCAGGTTGTGTCGTAAACCGATTCCGAGAGAATGTTAAAGAGGGCTTCCTTCACCCGGTCCGTAATGGGCCGGGTGGATTTTCCCGGAACGCTGACCAGTTGGATACCTTTCGCACTACCCGAAATGACCCGCATTAGCCTTGCTCCTGATTACCGGTTGAAGTATCTCCATTAGGAGAAGGTGCATCTTCTTTGGGGACATCGGAATAGGTCCAGTATCGATTGGCAAAGAAGTTCCACAGGAGAACAATCGCGATGGCACCTGTCAGAGCCACGTTTTGACTGATGATGTAATTTTCCAAAGGCAGCGTCAAATTATTTTTATCCAGGAAATTCAGGATTAGCTTATCAAACCAGGTGACCAGGGGCGTCCTGACGACGATGCCTACTATATTTATCAGCACGAACTGGAGCAATTGGCGGTATGGGGCTTTGGAACGCGAGTCAGGGTAGGTCCAGTATCGGTTCCAAAGGAAATTGTTGATGACTGCCACAGAAAATGAAATCGCTTGCGACCAGATCAAAGGCAAGCTAAACACAATGCGCAACAGGTTCATGATGCCGAAGTCAATTATGGTTCCTGTGACGCCAACAAAGGCAAATTTCAGGAAGCGGATTCGTTCACGTTTGCTAGTAAAGAGACTCATAACCCCAATTTCTTCTGGAAATACGGTATTGTTTTTTGAAGGCCATCCCTGAGACTGATAACGGGTTCCCAGTTAAGAATTTCTTTGGCCCGGGTGATATCCGGCCGGCGGCGCTGGGGATCATTGCCAAGCCGATCGGCCTTTTCAATTCCAACGCCAGCCTGGTTTTGGGTTAGCTCATTAATCAATTCTGCAAACTCGAGGATGGTTGTTTCCACAGGGTTGCCAATATTGACCGGATTGTGATAATCGCTCATCAGCAAACGAAAAATCCCTTCAATGAGGTCGTCGACGTAGCAAAAGCTGCGGGTTTGTGCCCCGTCACCGTAAACCGTTAACGGTTCGCCCCGCAATGCCTGTTGAATAAAGTTTGGAACGACGCGGCCGTCATCCAACCGCATTCTCGGACCGTAGGTGTTGAAGATTCGGACGATATGTGTATCGATATTATGAAAATGGTGATACGCCATGGTCAGGGCTTCCGCAAAGCGTTTGGCTTCATCGTAAACGGAGCGCGCACCAATCGGGTCGACATTTCCCCGGTAAGTCTCTTTCTGCGGATGTTCCAGGGGATCACCGTAGATTTCGCTGGTGGAAGCGAGGAGAAATTTCGCCTGATATTTTCGTGCAACGCCCAGGGTGTTATGGGTACCCAGTGCCCCGGCTTTCAGGGTTTGGATCGGCAGGTTTGGATAACCGAGCGGAGAAGCCGGATTGGGGCTGGCAGGTGAGGCAAAATGAAGCACATAATCCACTTTTCCAGGGATGAATATATAGTTGGAGACATCATGAAGGATGAAATTGAACCGGGGATGACCGGCCAGATGGGCCAGGTTTTCTTCGTTCCCGGTAATAAAATTATCCATGCCGGTTACTGTGTGACCTTCCTTAAGCAATCGATCTGTCAGGTGCGACCCGAGAAAGCCCGCAGCCCCAGTGATTAGAAAATGCATTATTACTCCTCTTGAAAGACATTAAGCTAAAACTATTACCGTATTTGCCAATTTTACCAGTATAACCATCCAAGGGGAGAAAAATCTTAATCGAGTATAATCATTGAGCCTGGATATTATTCACTTTTAAACGGTTGATTTTATGGAAAATAACGAAGAAACTTTAACTCATTTAGCGAAAATTGAGGCTTTACTTTTTGTTTCATCGGGATTGGTCAGTATCAATCACCTTTCCAAAGCTTTGGATATTTCAGAGGCGCAGGTTGAAGGTGCATTGGCTGATCTGGAGACGCATTATAAAATGGGAGGTCACGGATTGAGGTTGATGCGTGTCAAATCCCGTGTGCAGTTGACAACGGACGCCACATTAAGCAAGACAGTTGAAGATTTCCTGGGGTTGCAGTCAACAGCTACCCTCTCTCAGGCTGCATTGGAAACGCTGGCGATACTTGCGTATAAACAACCGATCACCCGGCCTGAAGTGGATGTCATCCGCGGCGTTAACAGCGATGGTGTGATGCGGACCCTGCTTTCAAAAGGGTTGATTGAAGAATTAGGCCGGGCGGAAACCCCTGGCCGGCCGATTTATTATGGAACCTCACCGGAATTCCTTCAATATTTTGGGTTGGAAAGTCTGGAGACTTTACCCTTTATTGATTTTGACGCGTTGGAGGATAACCTGAACGGCAACGCACCTAAGGAAGTATTAAAGACATAACCGGCATAACGAGATTTCCCAAACGAGCACCAGCCATGGCTTTTATTCTTGATCCTGACCGTTATTTCTCTCCCGAACCAAGCCAGCGTAAGGCTGCAAGATGGCTTTATGAGGGTGTAAAAGACCTGCCGCTGATTTGTTCGCACGGACACGTTGATCCACGGATTTTTACAGACCCCACCTACCAATTTACATCCCCAACCGAACTGCTGGTGATTCCGGATCACTATGTGTTCAGAATGCTTTATTCACAAGGTGTGTCCCTTGATGATCTGGGAATTCTGTCATCAGCAAGCAGGCAAAAGATGCATTCAGTTCAGGATTTGCGCAAAGCCTGGCAGATATTTGCGGAAAATTACCATCTCTTTCGGGGAACGCCAACCGGCATTTGGTTAATGGATGAATTGGTGAATGTGTTTGGGGTCACTGAAAAATTAACCGGAGCCAATGC
>DPKV01000107.1:981-11993 GCA_003542325.1 Anaerolineaceae bacterium | reverse complement strand
ATGGTTGACCCGATTCCCAAATGTATTTATGGGAATGGACACATTCGCCATCCAAAAGAACCTGGAAGGTATCCTGTATGACCTTGAGCAGGACCGCCATCCTGCTGCTGTTTTGGAACAGCATTTTCAACCGATTAATCTCAACAATACGGAGTCCGAAAAATGAAAATCCTCTTGAGCGGATTTGAACCGTTTGGCGAAAGCCCGACCAATCCAAGCCAGATGCTGGTTGAATCATTGATAGAAACGATACCAGTAAGCTCTGGGTCATTGAAGGCAACAGCCTCCACCGCAATCACATCGGGCTGCGCATTGCCGCAAACCAGGATCAGGGTATCCTGCCCCTGAAGACAGTGGAAAAGGGAACTCCGGATACTTATCTGCGTCCCCATGACCATGAAATCCGGCGCAACGATATCTCGGGTAACCGGATCGGCATCCAGACCCTGCATTGCAATCGCACGGTCATCCAGGATAACAGTTTTTCACTGAACCTCGCCGGAGATATCAAGTCCTGAGCAAACAATTCAGACGATCTGAAAACCGAAACAAAAAAAAAGGACACGCATGTTCACGTGTCCTGTTGTCTTTTTCCCTGAAGAAAACCTATGCTTCCACAATCTCCACGGAGTTGATCTTGATCCCCGGATATTCCGGGGTGATCGGGTCGCGAGGCGGGATAGAGAACAACACATCCATGCCGTCTTCAACTTCACCGAACACGCTGTGCTTCCCATCCAGCCAGGGCGTCGGCACATGGGTGATGAAAAACTGAGACCCATTCGTATTCGGCCCGGCGTTGGCCATGGAAAGTATCCCCGGTTTATTGTGCTTCAATTCGGGATCGAACTCATCCTTAAACTTATACCCCGGCCCCCCTGCGCCTGTTGCCGTCGGGTCGCCTCCCTGAGCCATAAAGTTCAGAATAACCCGATGGAAAATTGTGCCATCATAATATCCTGCCTGGCTGAGGAAGATAAAATTATTGACCGTTTTCGGGACCTTCTTTTCAAAGAGGTCAATCGTGATGTCGCCTTTTTCGGTATGCAGAATGGCTTTGTAATCTTTTTCTATGTCAATCTGCATCTCAGGCGGTTTGGGCCATTGCAACTTATTATTTACCATTACGACCTTTCTTCTTTAATATTAAGCAACGATTTGATAAAGTTCAATTAACACCCCATTTCCGGCTTTGGGGTGAATAAAAGCCATCCGCCTGCCGGGCAGATCCAAAGGCGTCTCATTGATCAGCCGGACGCCCTTTTCTTTAAGCAAATCCAGCATCGCGTCAATGTCATCCACTTCAATACAAAGGTGGTGCAAACCCTCGCCGCGTTTTTCAAGGTATTTTCCAAGTCCGCTTTGGGGGTCTGTCGGCTGCACCAGTTCCACTTCACTTCCACCGACAGGCATAAAGGCTACCTTTGACGCCTGTGAGGGGACTTCTTCGATATGATCCAGTTCCAACCCCAGTTGGTCCCGCCAAAAACCCAGAGCTTCATCAATGTCCTGAACAACAATCGCTACATGATTTATCTTTTTTATCTCGGGCATAAAATTCCTCGTCATTTAAATAAATGTGGGCGGACGATATTGACCCCAGACATCCCGTAACACACCACATATCTCACCGAGTGTGATTTTCGCTTCGGCACATTCGACCATCAGCGGCATTAACGGGGTGGTTCCTTTGGCTGCTGTTTCCAATTGCCCCAACAGTTCAGAGACCTTTTCATTATCCCGTCGGGCGCGCAAATCCGCCAGGCGCGCTTTTTGATCTTCTTCCACATGCGGGTCCACTTTCAGGGATTCGAGTTCAATCTCCTCTTCAACCTGGAAGTCGTTCACACCGACGACGATCTCTTCTCCCTTTTCGATTGCCCGCTGGGTGCGGTAAGCGGCTTCCTGTATCTCCTGCTGCATGTACCCCTGGTTGATGGCTTGCATTGCGCCGCCAATGGCGTCTATCTTTTCGATATACGCTTTCGCCTGGGCTTCAATTTCATCTGTGAGCGATTCAATCACGAACGATCCTGCCAGGGGATCAACCGTATCCGCTACACCGGATTCATTGGCGATGATCTGTTGTGTCCGCAGCGCGACCCGGACGGATTTCTCCGTGGGCAGCCAGAGGGCTTCATCCATGCTGTTGGTATGCAGGGATTGTGTTCCGCCCAGGACAGCAGCCAATGCCTGCAGGGTCACACGGACAACGTTGTTTTCAGGTTGCTGCGCTGTCAATGTTGACCCAGCGGTCTGCGTATGAAAACGCAGCCGGCACGATTTATCACTTTTTGCATGGAATCGTTCCTTCATGATCCGGGCATACAACCTGCGGGCAGCCCTGAACTTGGCAACTTCCTCCAGAAAATTGTTGTGGGCGTTGAAGAAGAATGAAAGCTGGTCGGCGAAATCATCCACTTCCAAACCGGCATCAATGGCAGCCTGAATATAGGCGATACCGTTGGCAAGCGTAAAGGCGACTTCCTGCACGGCTGTGGAACCGGCTTCCCGGATATGATAACCGGAGATGCTGATCGTATTCCAGCGGGGAACCTCATCCTTGCAAAACTTGAACACATCCGTAATCAGCCGCATGGATGGCTCGGGTGGGAAAATATACGTTCCCCGGGCCACATATTCCTTGAGAATATCGTTCTGGACCGTCCCGCGCAATTTTTGGGTCGGGACCCCCTGCTTTTTCGCAACAGCAATGTAGAAGGCCAGCAATATTGCTGCTGGGGCATTGATGGTCATGCTGGTCGAAACTTTGTCCAGGGGAATTTCTTTGAATAATGTCTCCATATCTTCCACCGAAGAAATCGACACGCCAACTTTTCCAACCTCTCCCTGCGCCATCGGGTCATCAGCGTCATAACCGATCTGAGTCGGCAGGTCAAAAGCCACCGAGAGGCCGGTCTGCCCCTGATCGAGCAGGTACCGGTAACGGGCATTCGATTCCTGAGCGGTGGCATATCCCGCATACTGCCGCATGGTCCAAAAACGCCCCCGATACATGGTGGGTTGGACGCCGCGGGTGAAGGGATACTCCCCTGGGAAACCCAACTGTTTGAGATAAGCCTGGGTCTCCGGCGGCAGCATCACCGGTGGAAGGTCAATGCCGGAAGAAGTAAAAAAATTTTGCTTGCGTTCGGGATATTTGGTGACCAGAGGATCATACATATCCCTTTCCCAACGTTTTTTCTCGTCATTTAGTGACATTCACACCTCATGGTTATTGGATTAGGAATCAACCCAAGTATACCCGAATTGGAACGACCCCTTATGACGGGAATTCGAAATAAGTTAGTGCATGGAGAGTCGTGAATGGTGAATGGTCAAAGAGAATTCGCCCCGGACAGTGCAAGGACTTACCTTTTCTACTGCATTGCAATTATTTTTATTTTTCCCCTATGTGTCCTATGGTGGTAGAGTAGGGTGTTCACCGCCTTTGCGCGCACCGTTTTTTTCTCTATAAAGAGCGGCAAGGAACACGAGGAAATTCCTCTTGCCCTCTGTTTTTGTTCTTTTCCTGGTGCGAATTCCAGCCAGCTATTGCATCCCGAACCATTCACTATTCTCCACTCACTACTCACCATTCTCCATTCCCCATTTCCTATTTTTTCTGGTAAAATCCTTTAGCTTGTCCGTTGTACCCTTCGGACAAGACTCAACTACTTATGAACGAAAGGGCTTGTGAAAATGAGAGTATTACTGATAAAAGACGTGTACAAATTAGGTCGAGCTGGCGAAGTCAAGAAAGTTGCCAACGGATACGGCCGCAACTACCTCATCCCCCAGGGTTATGCCATTCCGGCCACCCCCGGTGCGATGAGCCAGGCAGACCGGATCATGGTCAAAGCCACCGAACGCCGTGCTGTGCTGAACGAAGAACTTGGTTCAGTCGCAGAAGTCCTCAATGGAAAGACCCTGACCTTTGCCGTCAAAGCCGGTGAAACAGGCCGCCTGTATGGGTCGGTCAGCGATGAGGATATCATGGAAGCGATTGCTGCAAACTTCGAAATCGAAGTTGAAAAGCGGCAGGTTGAAACCGAACCCATCCGCCAGCTTGGCACCTACAAAGTGCCGATCCACCTGACGATGGACCTCATCCCGGAAGTTGTAGTCATCATTCACCGTGAAGGCGAAGCACCCGGCATAGAAGAAGAGTCCCCCAAAGCAAGCAAAGCAGAAACGCCCGTTGAAGAAGCAGCACCCGAAATTGAAGACGAAGTCGTTGAAGTGATTGAAGAAGTGGAAACAGAACCTGAAGCTCCCGAAACAGAAGACAACCCGGAAGCTGAAGCCTAGTATTTCCCCGTTAACTGCCAAATAACCGGCCTGAATGTGACGCAATCACCAGGCCGGTTTGTATTTGGAATATAATACAACCATGGCACAGACAATTGGACAACAACTCCAGCAAATCCGTGAATCACAGGGTTTGTCACTGGAAGAACTCTCCCAAATAACACACATTAAAATCCTCTACCTGGAAGCGTTGGAAAAGGGAAATGTGGAGGCTTTGCCTTCGCAGACCCATCTGCGTGGTTTCCTTCGCCTATATGCTGCGACCTTGGGTGTCGACTTGGACGAACTGATTGCCCTCTCTAATATTGCTGATGCCCGGGAAGAACTAAAAGAACAACCGGAAGTGATTGTCCAGCTCCCCTCCCTGGAAGAAGAAAGCTCACAGGAAGCGCCTGAAACCACCGCTCCCCTCAGCGGATTCAAACGCCGCTTCAAGGAGTTTGGGAATAAAATCCGCAGGATTAAGATTTCAAAGATAAAAAAGGATAAAGTCAGACCCTTTCCGCAAACACCTGGAATTGAAGGCACAGATGATCGGACTTCAGGCGAAATCTTTGCGGAAATTGGAGCGCAATTGGAGCAAAGAAGAAACCTGATCAGCCTCAGCCTGGAAGATATTGAATCCCAGACCCATATCCGGAGTCAATTCCTTACTGCAATTGAAAAAGGACAATTCGACCTGATTCCTTCTCCCGTACAAGCCAGAGGTATGCTGGCGAACTACGCCGGTTTTCTGAGCATGGATGTGGACGACTTACTTTTGGCTTATGCGGATGGTCTGCAGAAGAGACGTTTGGAAACAATCAATGTTTCCCCACGAAAGCAAGCCGTAAAAGAGATTTCTCCTACCCGGCTGCGTTTGAAGAACTTCCTTTCATTGGACCTCCTGGTGATCACTGCGATTTTCCTTGTATTTGCGGGATTTGTGGTTTGGGGTGTCAACCGTATCCTTTCCGCCGATATGCCTGTCACCTCGCCAACCGACTTACCCGATGTGTCGGATGTGCTTTTAGCCACGGAGACACCCACACCAGAGATTATGGGAACGCTTGAAGGGTCTGAAACCGTTGAAGTCACCGAAGGTGAGGGGGGTGTGGAAAACACACCCATCCCAACTTCGACCTCGAATAACAGCGCGATTGCCATCGTTGTCATCCCCATCCAGAATGCCTGGATTCGGGTCACTTCTGATGATGAGATGATCTATGAGGGCCGGGTTCTCACGGGCAATGCCTATGAGTATTATGCAAATGAAACGCTCCAGCTCCTGACCGGCAGTGCCGGTGCACTCCAGGTCTTTTTCAGAGAGCAGGATATTGGTTCCCTTGGATTGATTGGCCAGGTTTCAACGCTGGTCTTCACACCAAACGGCCTCGTCATGCCCACACCGACCCCTTCACCGACGCCAACGCTGACTCCCCAGGAATCAGCCACGCCTTCCATAACGCCTTCTCCCACACCCACAGAACCGGAGAACAATGACACCGGTTTATGAACCCACCTACCACCTGATCTCCCTCGGCTGTCCAAAGAACCTGGTTGATTCCGAATCCATGGCGGAACTATTAAACCGTCAGGGGTATCAAGCTGTCGAGGTTCCCGATTCAGCCACCTATCTGATCGTCAATACCTGCGGTTTCCTGAAAACTGCCCGTGAGGAAGCCATTGCCGTCCTCACCGACCTTGCCAGTGAGAAAAAGCCCGGTCAGAAGATCATTGCCGCGGGCTGCATGACCGAACTTCACCGCCAGGACCTCCTGGATAGCGTCCCCGGGATTGATGGTCTGCTTGGAACCCGGCGCTGGATGGATATTCTTGAGGTGATCCGGGGGACAGAGGCGAAACGCTCGGCAATTCCGTTTTCTCACTTTCCCCAGGCTGCCAGCATGGGATTGGATGAGAAAGGCACCTGTCGTGCAGCGGTTCAGGGGGGCAGTGCCTACCTTAAAATTGCGGACGGCTGCCGCCGGGCTTGTTCATATTGCCTGATCCCCCTTATTAAAGGGACCCTTGTCAGCCGCCCGGTGGAACGCGTTGTGGAAGATGCCAAAGCGTTACAGGATGCAGGCATTCAGGAAATCATCCTCATCGCCCAGGACACCACGGATTACGGTCACGATCTAGGTCTGAAAGAAGGCCTCACCGGATTACTGGAGACGCTGGTCAAAGCCGTGTCGGACATCCCCTGGATCCGCCTGATGTACACCTTCCCGGGAGTCATCACCGAACCGCTCATCCAATTGATGGCATCAGAACAGCAGATCCTGCCCTATATCGACATTCCCCTTCAGCATGTCGACCCGCGTGTGCTGAAAGCCATGCGCCGGCCAAAGGATATGGATCAAGTTCGCCAAACGTTGTCACGACTGCGAGAAGTTGTGGACGATGTAACACTGCGGACAACATTCATCGTCGGTTACCCCAATGAGGATGAGAAGGCATTTCAAAACCTGCTGGACTTCATCCGTGAAGTGCAGTTCGACCATCTGGGGGCCTTCGCCTACTCCTTCGAACCCGGCGCACCGGCTGAACCCTTGGGCGACCCCATTCATGAAGAAATTAAAGTGGAACGCCTGGAAAACCTCATGCAGGTTCAGGCCGGGATCTCATTAGCTCGCAACCAGAAATTCATCGGACGTACCCTCGATGTCTTGATTGAAGGCGTGGATGAGGAAAACCAGATCGCAATCGGTCGCTCTTACCGTGATGCGCCCGAGATCGATGGTCTGGTCGTCGTGGAAGGGCTGGCGCCCGTCGGTGAGATCGTCAAAGTGAGCATTAACAGTGCGATGACTCACGATTTGGCAGGAAAGCTCACGGAATAAGAAAAGGATTCCGATTCGCCTGCCTCCTGGAAAGAGGTTGACCACCTGCTTGTTCAAATTACCATTTTTAAAAGCGTTGTTCTGAAATACCGATCCATGATAAAGAGAAACTTAACAACCATGGAAAGAGTCCGAAAACTCTTTTTATTTCCAATATCCCAAATCAAACGTAAAATCGGATAAAAAAAAGGTTATCCAGATCATTGGATAACCTGATCATTCATTAATCTTCGATTGCTATGGCGTTGGCTCTGTCGTCGGAGCCTCAGTCGGCGCTTCCGTTGGGACTTCAGTGGTTCCATCCGGAGTTGGCGTTAATGTGGGCGTTGGAACCTCCGGAGCGTGCGGCTGTTGTGTCGGGGACTGCTGTGATTCCCAGCACTTGTCATACACATATTGGGCGGTTGGTTGGGCAACGGGATCTTGTCCGATCGCGAAGGATTGCTCGAAGTAAGCCTGCGCTTCACAGTATTGTTCAGCATCTGCCAATTGGATTGCGTAATTGAGCAAGGCTTTTTTGTAGCGCTCTGTCGCCGTCATATTACTGCCATCACGCATCCCTGGGAAATTTGTGTAGACCTGTTCAAAATAATAAATGACTTGTGTCCAATCCACATCCCAGTAACTGGCACCGGTAATATAATACCTTGCCCAGGTGCGATACGCTTCGGCCTGGTTATCGAGCGGAGCGAAACGTTCCGCCTGGGTCAGGTCATAAATCCCAGGTTCCAGGCTGCCATCCACCAGGATCTTTTGAATGCCGCGATTGCGTAAAGCAATATACAACATGCCATCCACTTCGACTGCCCGATATTCCAAATTCTTCTCCCGAAGGGCTTCAATTGTGGTAATGGCCTCATCCCATGCTTCCGCATCCAGATATTGCCTGGCCGAATTGAAAATGTCTTCTTCGCCCCGGTAATCCGGTGTGGGGGTGATTGCCGGTTCGGTTGGTGTTGGTGTTACAACCGGGGTGGCCGTCCCTGAAGAACTCAGCATCAGCAGGGTTTGTGTATAGAGTTCCCCTATTTCAGCCATTTCTTCTTCGGTCAGATAGTCGCTCATCTCCTCCAGGATCCAATCCAACCGCGTTAATGCAACGCTGTAACGCCCCTCTTCAATATCGGTCCTGGCGCTCTCCAATTGTGATTGGATTTTTGGCGCGGCTTGTGATTCTGCAAGAGATACCCGGTCCTTGATGCCCCCCGCACCACCCAAAAGCATGCCAATAACAACGATTAAACCACCGCCCAGGATGGCCACCAGAACCCATGAAAACCGGCGCTCAAAGAACTTATTTTTTGGTTTTTTTTCTTTTTTCTTTTTTGCTTTAACAACCTGTTCGGTCACTTCATTCTCTTGTTCAGTCATAAGCAGGATTATACCTTAATCTCCCTATAGATTTGCCAACAAACGTACCTCCCGCCAGATGGGAACTGCGGCGACCAGAACACCAACAGTCCCGGCAAGGACGGCCATAACAACCGCAGGCAGTGATATGGGCAGGATGGAAAATACCAGCCAGGCAGCCAACCCACCCAGCCCGGCGGCAGCAATACCACGCAAAGCAGTGTTCCCAAACTTGAATTTTTCGGGAAGCTGCCGGTTCAGGACGAGAACCAATACCAACGCTTGAACGCTATACGAAATCGAGTTAGCAAGGGCAATACCGCCCGCTTGGAAAGGTCCCATGAGTCCAATCGCCAATCCGATATATATCAACAACCCCAAACCGGAGATCAGCATTGGGACTTTCGCATTCTGCCTGGCATAAAATGCCCTTACTCCCACCTCCACCACGCTGTGTCCCAGCAAACCAATCAGATAGGCCTGGGTCGCCCACTGAATCATCCGGGCGTCCTCCAACGGGAATCCAAAAGCAAATTGGATCAGGGGCAGACTGATCAGGGAAAGAATCACAGTAATCGGCAAAGAAAGCGCCAACATCACCCTGACAGCGCGTTCAATGGTTTCCTTGAATTTGGTTTGCTCCCCCGCAGCCATCAACTCAGATAGGGTCGGCAGGAGTGCGGTCGCAATGGCAGTCCCAATTAGAGTCTCGGGAACCTGCTGGATCCACCAGCCATAACTCAACGCAGTGACTGACCCGACAGCCAAACGGGAAGCCAAATTATCCCGCGCCATGAAGATTAATTGAATGAAAACCATACTGACCAAACGCGGCCCCATTAACCGCAAGACTTTCCGAAGCGGTTCATCATTGAACCGAATCACAGGCGACCATTTGAATTTATACTTCACCAAACCGGGCACCTGGATCAACAGGTGCAGCGCCGCGCCAATGATCACACCGTAAACCAGGCCCTGGATTCCCAATCCAAATCCGGGGAGTTGGATCCCAGCGATCCGCAAGCCTTCCTCAGGTGCCAGGATGACAGCTCCAAAGATCTGACCGACATCATACAGCAATGGTGCGATCGCCGGAAACAGGAAATGCTGGTTGGCCTGTAACCCTGCCATCACCAGCCCGCTGATCGAGAAGATCAGGGTCGAGACCAAATTCAACCGCATCAATTCCACCACCAGCTCTTGTTGCTGCGGTGAAAAGCCCGGTGCAATGCCTAATTGGTTTTTCACCAGGGGTTCAGCCAGCAGTCCTACTAGCAACGCCAGAACAGCGGTTACGATGAAGGCCAGGTTGGCGACCTGTGAGAACAGCCGCCAGGACGATTCCCGACCTTCCTTTGAGATAGTCTCCGACAACACGGGGATGAAAGCAATCGCCAGGGCACCGCCCGAGATCAGGGCAAACAGTAAATCGGGCAGGTTGTTGGCCGCGTTGAATACGTCCAGTTCCTCCGAAAGGCCGAACTGCCGCCCAATGATGATCGTTCGAAGGACTCCCAGGAGTTTATCCATCCCAAAGAAAACAGCCAACAGGAGAGAGATACGGGTTAGTTTGCTTGCTTTTTTCATTATTTTCCTTTCCCGGCGTCTTTGCCCTGATTATGCCATAATCACTGAAACATGAGAAGTCAAATGATTTGGAAATTGGTGAGTGGTGAAAGGTGAATAGTGATTTTATTACCTTTGAATGGTAAGTGGAATAACATGGATCAGGCGAGAAATGAGTGACCAACCAGCTTGCCCAAGGTTTTGGGTAAATGGCCTGCTACGACAATCTTAAAGAAAATCATATTCGCCAATCTGATAAAATGAGAATGTGGAATATATCGACCACTTATTATTCTATTGTTCACAACTCACTTTTCACTATTCACCATCCACTTCTACATCGGATGTTACAATTAATCCAATGGCTAATCAACAGCACCCCGGAAAACTCTATATCGTGGCAACACCCATTGGACACCCCAGGGATATTACCCTGCGCGCTCTGGACATCCTGAAAAGCGTGGATGCCGTCATTTGTGAAGAGTTACGTCTGGGCAGCAAGCTCCTGCATCAGCTTGGCATTGAAAACGACCTGGTCCCCCTTAACGAGCATAACGAAGCCATTGAAGCGCAGAATATCATGGTGCGGATCTCGAAGGGCGAAACCATGGCGATCATCTCTGACGCCGGGACGCCGGTCTTTGCCGATCCGGGTCAACACCTACTGGAACTGCTTTACCAGGCCGGGATTCCGGTCTCTCCTGTTCCCGGCCCGGCCTCCTTGATGGCCGCTCTTTCGCTCTGTGATTTCTCAATTGAGCGGTTCATCTTCGCCGGCTTCCCTCCCCGGAAAACGGAACTGCGGGAAAAATTCATCGCCCAATACAAAAACGAATCCATTCCGATCATCTTCATGGACACACCCTACCGTCTGACAAAGCTCCTGGAAGAGATCGCCGGCCTCTACGGAAAGAATCAGGATATCCTCCTGGCCTGTGACCTGACCCTGAAAAAAGAAGC
>DPKV01000107.1:0-926 GCA_003542325.1 Anaerolineaceae bacterium | reverse complement strand
CGAACGAACCTCCTAATCCGGAAAAAGAACCTGACCTTACCGGTCTTCCTGCCGGACGCAACCCTGGGTTACGTCCGCGCGGTTGATTCGCAGGATCTTGAATCAGTAGGCATCACGGCATTGGTCATGAACACCTTCCACCTGATGCAGAAACCCGGCTCAAGTACCATTCAGGCTTATAAGGGGCTGCACCAGTATGCAGGCTGGCCGGGGGTGATCATCACCGATTCGGGCGGCTTTCAGGCTTATTCCCTGATCCACCAGTCCGACCAGTTCGGTTCATTAACCGATAAGGGCATTGTTTTCCGTCCCGAAGGGAAGGACCGCAAGTTCGTTCTTTCCCCTGAAAAAAGCATCCAGCTTCAGTTCAGCTATGACAGTGATGTGGTCATTTGCCTGGATGATTGTACGCATGTCGATGCCCCCCGCAATGAACAGGAACTTTCCGTTGAACGGACGCTGGACTGGGCCAATCGCTGCAAGGCTGAATATCAGCGCCAGATGGACCAGCGCCAAATAGATGACGCGCATAAACCATTGATCTTCGGGGTCATTCAGGGCGGCGGTTTTCCCGACCTGCGTCGGAAATGTGCGGAGGGGCTGCTCGAGATCGGTTTCGATGGCTTTGGTTACGGGGGTTGGCCTTTGGATGGAAAGGGAAACCTCCTGTCGGAGATCGTTGGCCTGACCCGCGAATTGGTTCCCAATGAGTTCCCCATGCATGCGCTCGGGATCGGCCACCCGCTCAACCTCGTCGAGACGTACCGCCTGGGTTACGACATATTTGACTGCGCCCTGCCAACCCGGGACGCCCGCCACGGTCGGCTGATGCGGTTTACCATTCCCCCTGAAGCGCCGCTGGAGGGGAAAGCCTGGCTGGAATACGTCTATATGCAGGACAAAAAATATATCAAGGACACCCGCCC
>DPKV01000112.1 GCA_003542325.1 Anaerolineaceae bacterium | reverse complement strand
ATTGAAAATGAGGAAATTGAAAGCAATATATATCGGCGGATAAAGGAATTCACAGAAAAATGGCATTCAGCATGGCATGGAAACAATGTTGCTGTTGACCATGTAACTTTTTTCTGCGTACTATTGTCCAGAGAGGCAATTCGCAAGGTCGGTTTATTGGATAATTATTTCTTTCCTGGTGGTTATGAAGATAATGATTATTGTATCAGGGCTCGAAATGAACAATGCAGTATCGGACTAATTAGAGATGTATTCATTCATCATTGGGGTTCTGCTTCCTTTGGGCAGCTTTCAAGGAATAACTTCAATGAAAGAGCAATTGCGAATCGGAAATATTTAGAACAAAAGCAAGGAATTGTTTGGAAGGCTCATCCTGAGGATGTGTTTGTTTCTTTAAAATATGATGTTTTATATGCTTTGTCTGGAAATGGGGACCCTGTATTACAAAAGTATTTTCTAAGGCTATATCAAAATCAGCTAAGACAAGTTGTTGCACATTACGAAAATGATTTGAATACTTTGATGGTCCAAATACAAAAGGGGGACAAGGAAATCCCAGATTCAATTATTGAATCATTGCAACAACTTAAAAAAGAGAACATCGCAGATTACTTTTCAAAATTGTTCAATATGATTTTTGACAAAAGTATTAGAAATTCAAATACTCTTGAAAATCAAAGAAAAATTCTTATTGACCTTGATCGGATAATTGAAAATATTTCAAGGTATACATCATTGAGAGTCGAAATTAGTGAGTTCTTCAATACAAAAGAGGCAGCCTTCTCTGGTGCTTCGATCCTCTCGCGAAAACAAAAGATTTCTGCAATTTTTTTAAAGTTTCGTAAGGGAATGAAATTTCTTCAAGAACTTGATGGGATTGTAATTTTTGGAGGATATCCCTATGAGTTCAGACAAAACGACGGTTATTTTCAGAGAGTAAAATCGATAGATAGTATTTTCAGTGAAAAGAAACGAGTTTATATTGACCACGTTTACATCCCTGGAAAAACTTTTTGGTTCGATCGTCCTGAAACGGATGTATTAGTCATTAATATATTTGGAAGCAAAATCCAGAAGATTAAAGCTGCCTTCTTTTCCATGATGTGCATAATGAGATCAAGGAAGATCTATTTTCATAGTGTACTCGCATTAAAAAGATTCATAATTCTTTTTAAATTGCCTTTCTTGAAAAAAATTATTGATTTGCATGGTGTCGTGCCTGAAGAATTTCGTTATCATGGTGACTTTCAAAATGGTGATGTGTATGAAAAAGTTGAGAAGTTGGCAGTCAAGAAAGCTGATTACATTGTCACTGTAACGAATGCAATGCACCAGTATTTAATCCAGAAATACGGGAAACTAATTAAGGGCGAGTTTATTGTATTGCCGATATTTTCGGAAGAACCTGAAAAAGCTGTTATCCCACACCAAGGTTCGATCAATTCAATGATTGTCTATGCAGGGGGACTTCAAAAATGGCAACAAGTACAAAAAATGGTTGACGCAATTATTGCTACATCTGATAAGTATTATTATAAATTCTATTGTCCAAACCCGGATGAATTCAAGAAGTTATTGCCAAGCCGACTTGTTTCTTCGAAAATGATTGAAATTGGTAGTAAGACAAAATCAGAATTGAGCGAAGAATACAAGAGTTCTGACTTTGGCTTGATCCTTCGTGAAGATATTGTTGTAAACAGGGTTGCTTGCCCAACAAAACTTGTTGAATATCTAATGATGGGTATTGTGCCTATTATGGAAAGTGAAAAGATTGGAGATTTTGCTTCTCTTGGAATGAAGTATGTTCCATTAACTCAGTTAATTCAGAAAAACCTCCCTGATGAAGATTCTCGGATTGAAATGGCAAGAAGTAACTATTCTGTATTACTTCAGCTTCATCAGCAATTCAAAGTCGGGAAAGAAGAACGCTATTCTCATCTTTTTCCCACCAAAACGAAAAAGCACAATAATAAATTACCTGTCAAACATAATTTTGATGAAGAAAAACCAGGAATAGGACTGGTTGTAAACTCATTTGATAAAGGCGGCCTTGAACAAGCAGTATTTAATCTATATGAAGGTTACAGAAAATTCGGTTTTCGTTCATATGTATTTTCTCAAACGGACAATATCGGGCATTTTGCAAAAAAGCTCTACTCACCGCAACATTTATTTGTTTTCAATAATGATAAAGAAAAATTTTTATCCTTTTGTAAAGAAATGAAGATAAATTGGCTCCATTATCATTACAATACATTTCAAATTGATAAAGTTGGTGATTTGGGTATAAAAACGATTTATTCCATTCAAAACATATATTCTTGGCTTTCCGATTCTGAGATTCAGGAGAGGGCAAAATTTATTAATAAAGCCGATTTAATAATTGCTGGGTCGACTTTTTCAAAAGAGTACTATTGTAAACGAACAGGCACTCCTTTATCAAAGGTGGATGTAATTCCAATTGGCGTGAACATTGAGGATCTTGATAATACCTTTTTAAACTCAAAATATTCTCGAAAAGCACTTAAACTTTCGGATACTGATGTTGTCCTATGTTTTGTTGCTTCATTTCATGAAGTGAAACATCAAATGAATATGATAGGTGCAATGGAGAAAATAATTAAGGTAAACCCAAGAGTAAAACTTATATTCCTTGGCAATATAGGACATAAAGCATATTATTCTGCTGTAAAAAGAAGTTGGAAGAATTCCACTGCAAAAAATAATATTATTCATATTCCATTTATTGATCATTCTCAATTAGGGGAATTTCTACGGAAGACTGTGGATATTTTTATTCTTCCGACTATCCAGGAGGGATGCAGTAATGCTGTTATCGATGCGTTATATTGCGGAAAACCGATGTTGTTGACCGATGTAGGTAATGCATCGGACCTTCAACATTTGGATAATGTAACGGTTGTACCAAGACCCTACAAGGATTTGTATACTTTTCGACAGAAAGATATTGATACTATCTGTTTGGAAAAAGAGTCAATAAATAATGATGCGATAGTCCAGGGAATATTAGATATTGCTAACCATCTTGATGAGCAGATAGTTGCCGCAAAATCTGCAGCTGAAAAGTACGCTGAACAATGTGATAAAAATAAGATGGTAATGAAATACATAGATTCTATGAATAAAAAAGATCCTACAAATAAAATGTAATGAGTATTACAAAAAAGAGAAACCAATATTATGAGCCGATTATCTTTTGAGGTTATGTGAAATACTTAATACTTGGCGGAGCAGGTTTTTTAGGTGCATGGATAACAAAAACAATCCTCGCAGAGAAAGAAAATTCTGTAATTATTTTTGACAAAGAAAGAGCAGACTTTTCAAAGCTTAATCCAAACGAGAATCTTGAATTTCAAAGTGGTGATTTTAGAGAATTCTCTCATTTTGATAAGCTTGTTCAGGATTGTGATGTGGTTATTCACTTAATAAGTACCACTACGCCTGCCACTATTGATAACAGTATAGCAAGAGAAATTGACGAGAATATAAAACCAACGACCAGATTGTTGGAAGCATGTGGACGAGCAAAAGTAAAAAAATTTGTGTTTATATCTTCGGGTGGAACAGTATATGGAAAACAAGAATCAAATTCACCGATTAAGGAAAGCAACGCAACAAATCCCATATCTCTTTATGGATTTCAGAAACTGATGATTGAAAAAGCGATTGAGGTCTTTCATCATTCTTTGGGGTTGGATTACAAGATATTACGATTGTCAAATCCCTATGGGCCACTTCAGAATCCCCTCAGTGGACAAGGTGTAATTTCAGCGTTCACATATAGGATAATTAAAGGGATGCCAATTAAGCTATTTGGTAAAGGTGATGTAATTCGAGATTTTATCTATGTTCAAGATGCAATAGAAATGATAATGAATACTATTAAATGTGAAAAATCAGGTACTTTATACAATATTGGCACTGGAATTGGGTACTCAATTAATCAGATTCTAAAAATAATCGAATCTCTCGTAAAGAAAAAAGCCAATATTGAATATTGTAATGAGCGTCCTTCCGATATTCCAGTGAATATCTTAGATATATCTAAATATTTGTCTGAAGTATCAAATGTTCCACCCAGGCCAATTGAAGAGGGAATTGGTTTGTTAATAAAATACTTTCTAAACGAAATGCTACAATGATCCATAAACAAAAACGAATCTTCAAGTTGTATTACATTTTGAAAAACGCCTGGAGGAAATTGCTAATTTCTCGAATTCATTGGCTTTTTTATTCTTATCCATGTATTAAGGTTGTGTACAAATTTCCAATAAGGAGCAAATGAAGTTGGAACAGAAAAAGTTTTTTCCCAAAACTGGTAATTTGTGGCACTTTTATAAGACAAGAATATGTCTTTTTGTCTTAATTTTCATTTTTTTGGCTTATGCTGTTTTCTTGGCTTTATTTCTGGAGGAAGGAATTGTTCCGGATGAATCTTATCGTTATGAGGTTTCTAAACATTTTTCCAAAACCTGGGGTGTGCCCGATAATTATTCCGCCAGCTATACTTCTGGCATTGATATTCCGAATAATCCGTATCTCGGGTACTGGATTTTTGGACGGATAATTAATATCTTTGATCTTGTTGCGCCTTCAGCTACACCACGCCAACAATTAGTCTTCTTAAGAATTGTAAATGCCATCATTTCAACCGGAACAATCTTTTTTTGTTACTTATTAGCGAAGGAGTCAATTCCACATAAATGGTGGCGGCTATTACCTGCTTTTCTATTAAGCAATACTTTAATGTTTGTGTTTCTTTCAGGGGGAGTGAGTTATGACAACTTGGTAAATTTGGTATGTTTTGCTTCCATTTATTATTTGGTTCGCGTCCTTAAAGGAAAAGACTTTTTATCAAACAGCCTTGGATGGTTAATAAATATTTTGATGGGAAGTTTGATTAAGTATTCAATTTTACCTTTGACTTTGGTAATGGGGATTGTTTGGCTTGCTTACCTCATTAAGAATAGGAAAGTCATAAAAATATTAGCGCCAAAGGGGATAGGGAACATTTTTCTTTTTTGTTTATTTTGTTTAATTTTTATCCTGAACCTTAGCCTTTATGGTGGTAACCTGCTAAAATTCCATTCACTCATCCCCTCATGCAGGGATACATTTACTACTGAAATCTGCAAAACAAGTTCTTATGCAATACGAGAACAAGAGCTTGCTCTCCCCGAAAAACTAACACTTGTTCAAGCGATAAAACAAGGAAACCCAGAACCAATCCGCTATTTCTTTGATGAATGGATCAGGGAGATGTTGAAGCGGATTTATGGCATTATGGGACATAAGAATTATTTCCCGATCAATATCGCTTATTTCCATGTCGCATTCTTCTGGGTGTTGCTATTGAGTTTCCGTTATATCAAGAAACCAGATTTCACAAAAATTAGTTTGGCAGCAATATTTGTCTTCTACATGCTGGTTCTGGTTATCATGAATTACAATACGGAACTGGCGTATGGATTCAATAAATACGTTGCCCTCCAGGGAAGATACCTCTTCCCGGTGATCGGGATCGGTTACGTATTAATAACCCATATCCTGACGAAGACAACCAATAAACTCCTCCGCTGGGGGACGACGGCCGCTTTGATCGCCCTATTCCTCTACAGCGGGCCGATCCGGTTCATCTGGTATTATGGAACGGTGTTCGCCGACTGGTTTATCTAATTTTTCTTTTCGGCTTAATTTGACTAATCCAGCTTCTGCCTTCCCGCCAAGGCTCTTAGAAGGGTGTTCTGGTCAGCATACTCCAGGTCCCTGCCGACAGGCAAGCCGCGGGCCAGGCGTGTGACACGGATGCCGAAAGGGGCAATCCGGTCGTTAAGATACATTGCCGTGGCATCGCCTTCCATGCTGGGGTTGGTAGCGAGGATGACTTCTTCAACCTCTCCACCTTCCAATCGATGGATGAGTTCCCTGATCTTCAAATCGTCCGGCCCGATGCCTTCAATGGGGGAGAGCACACCGTGCAGGACATGATACAGGCCGTTATAGCCGGCTGTCTTTTCGATGGCCAGGACATCCAAAGGTTCCTCAACCACGCATAGGGTGTGCCGGTCGCGTTGGTCGCTCCCGCATACTTCGCAAACGGGGGACTCTTTACGGGTGACGTTGAAGCAGATTTCGCATAACCCGGTTTCCTGTTTGATCTCAGCCAGAGCCTCGGAAAGGCTCAGTGAGATCTCGTCCGGGGCACGCAATAAATAGAAGGCCAGTCGGGAAGCTGTCTTTGGGCCGATGCCCGGAAGGCGGGCGAGGGCATCAACCAGGTTCTGAACGGGTTCCGGTAAAGCTCGCATAGCAGGTTGCGGTTATCCCAGACCCAATCCACCAAGCATACTGGTGAAGGGGCTCATCTTTTCTTCTGCCATCGCCCTGGATTTCTCAAGAGCTGCATTGATCCCTGAATGGATGAGGTCCTGCAGCATTTCGACATCAGGGTCCTCAAGCAGTTCAGGGGCGATTTCAACGGATTTACAGACCTGGTCGCCTGTCATGGTGATTGTGATGACACCACCGCCCACAGAAGCGCTTACAGTCGCTTCTGAAAGCTCTGCCTGCGCCTGTGCCATTTGTTCCTGCATTTGTTGGATTTGAGCCATCATCCCGCCACCCCGGTTTACAGGTGGCCGGTTATATCCTTTTGCCATGATCATTTCCTTTCGCGTTCAATCTTCTTTTTCAGCCGGATCAGCCTTTGTGATTTTACCACCCAGGTCCCGGGTGGCGGTATCAACCATGCTGTCTTTTTCTATTTTTATGTCCTCGGGAAGAGTGCTGGCCTGGTGTGTTGAAATGATGCACTTGATCGGTATTGGGCATCCAAACACTTCTTCAAGAATATCTGAAGTGAGATTCAGATTGCCTTCTTTTTCCATCATTTGTTTTAGCGTTTCAGAGGAAAAACCGAGAATGAGAGTATTGTCCTTCATGCCGGTCAATTTGGATGTGTTTAATAATGCTTCTGTTCGAGGGTTATGCCGGCCAACCTTCGCCTTGATCTTACGCCAGGATTGGTTGACATCTGCAAGTGTGATTTCACCTTGATGGGTGCTTTCTTTAGATGTGGGATTATCCGGAATACTCTTTTCTTCGACGGGTGTGGGATTTAATTTTTCCGGTGAGGTTTGGATCGGTTCTTCCTGCTTGACGGGTTCGGATTTTGGCTCTGACACCACTGGGATGGTTTTCTCGGGAGGGGTGGAATCGTTGACCGTTTCCCGGTATGTTTCAACGGGTTTTTCTTTGTGTTGCGAGGGAGACGGTATTCTCTCGAATTCCTTTGAAGTAACGGGCGTTTCAGCCTTGGAGGGGCCGGGTGCGGGTTCAACCAGGAAAGTGGTGAAAGCCAGCTCCAATCCCAATCCGGGATGCCAATTCGCCTGTTCTTTTTCAATTGCCTGGTTAAAGGCTTCAATGGCGCGCAACAGGTCGGGCATGGACACCAGATTGGCATGAGCGAAGACCCTGGGTTTTACCTCGTCTGATACTTCAATCTGTTTATCATTCCCCATTTTATAGAGGAGGACGTTACGTAAATAGGTTACGATCTGTCTTGCGAGTTGACGCGGGTCCGTCCCACTGTCCAGGGCAAGGTTGATCTGGCTCAATCCCTGAGCGCTGTCTTTGTTAAGAAGGGCGTCCACAATCTCGATAACCCGCAGGCTGGTCGCCGTCCCCAGGACGTTTTGAGCCAATGCAAGGGTGACATCTTCGTTAGTAGAGGTAAGTTGATCCAATAGTGAGATGGCATCCCGCAGGCTGCCGGTGGCTTGCCTGGCAATCTCAATGAAAACCGGTTCTTCAACGCGGATGTCTTCCTCTTCGCTTTTCGCCTTGAGATGTGCAATGATGATATCGAGTGGAATGCGTCGGAATTCATGCCTTTGACAACGGGAAAGGACAGTCGCCGGGATCTTATGGATCTCGGTTGTTGCAAGGATAAAGATAGCGTGAGGTGGGGGTTCTTCAAGTGTTTTCAGCAGAGCGTTAAATGCGGCTGTGGAGAGCATATGGACTTCATCAATGATATAAACTTTATAACGTCCTTGGGAAGGGGAAAAATTTATTTTATCGCGGAGGTCTCTGATGTCATCCACGCTGGTATTGGACGCGGCGTCAATTTCAATCAGGTCCATAAAACGACCGGCAGTCAGGGACTGGCAATATTCGCAGGTGTTGCAGGGTCGATTCTCCAGGGCATCATCCAGACAGTTGACAGCTTTGGCTAAGAGCCTCGCCGTGGATGTCTTGCCTGTGCCGCGCGGCCCGGCAAAGAGGTACGCGTGGGCAACGCGATCGTGGATGACTGCATTTCGCAGCGTTTGGATAACATGTTCCTGACCGACCACCTCATCCCATCCCTGGGGCCGCCATTTTCGGTAAAGTGCTTTTGTCATAAGAAGAATGTTGTTTTCTAGGGTATTGAATAAGATGCAGTTAGATGGCCATTTTGATTCAGGAGTTGGACAACCTCTCCGGATTGCCAAATCGGCGTTTCAGACTGCCAATATAATTCTATCACTGTATCCTGGCCAGGTTTCGAGTGGACTTTGAGAGCGCCGTCGCTTTCAAGGATCATCGTCGGAAATTCAAAGCTGTTTTCATCTTCGTCCAATAATTGCCAACCAGTCAGGTCGACTGCGCCTTCACTTTGGTTCAGGATTTCGACGTATTCCATATCAAGGTTGCCGACACCAACAACCTTTCGGATATCCATCTGGAAGTTGTCTTCGATTAATGAGTTCGGCGGCGTGGTTGTGGGCCGTGTTGAGCCGCTGTTTTCACCCTGAGTGTTCCATTCACTTAAAGCGTCTGACAACGGAACAATATCAGGATTGGGGTGCGTCCATTCCCAAACCAATAATACGATCAGCATTGTAGCAGCCGATATGAATATATTTAGGATGATATAGAGCCATAATTTCGATCCACTTTTCATCGACACGACCTTCCTGATTGACATGAATGATAGCACAGCTTAATTGAATCACACAGAATCATCCATGTTAAAATCATTAAAAAGTATCGTGGAAATGGAATTATTCACCTGAAAAATCACCCCAACCCCTTACGGTTTATTGGTTAACAAACTGATAACAATTCATTACAGGGTTCTTAATCCCAGTGTGATATTTTAAATAAAGTTTTAGGATATTTGGTTGCTCTCCTTTCAAGTATCCTGAGTAATCTCGTTGTGGTTATTCTCAACTGAGAAAAAGGTGAGGTTAACGAAGCAAAGCAGGCGTTTGGTGAGGCGCCTGCTTTGCGGTTTTAAAAGGTGGATTTTTGGTTAGCCGAAGACTAATTCTTTGATATGCTCAATGTGGTCACGCTGATGCCACAGGATACGGCGGACGACTTTACGGCAAGACCAGAATTCGCCGTCAATTCCGACCACTTTTTCCTGCCCGGGAAAATTTGGAAACTGCTCCTCAATTATCGCGGCGGTTTGGGCGAGACGTTCTTCCATATCCATAGCCAGATCTTCACTGGCTAAGGATGTCAACCCAAGACGTTCCATATACCAGCGTTCCGCATTTGCGACATGTTTTGCGATTCCGATGATGTTCCAGCGTTGGCCGGGATATTCTTTTTCTAAAATGTACTGTTCAATCGTCGTCAATCCCGCCAGCAGTTCATCTCGCTGCCATCGGAAAACGGACAACGCATGGGAGACTTCTTCCTCGGTTAATGGCCGCCAATCATCGACGAACCAGGCGTTTACTTCGGATCCCTGACCCTGCGGCATAATTTTATAATCTTCATTGATGTAATGGGTGGTGTAATGTTCCTCAATCCGGATATCCAATCCCTCAAAATTGATCCACGGGTCAGAGGTGTGGTCCTTGATCCATACTTCAAAATTTAACAACTCTCCCGGCAAACGGATGAGAGCGTCTGTTTCATCATCGCCATAGGCGAAACAGCCTGGGAAATCCAAAGGCCAGGCGATGGTACGACCTTCAACATTATTTTCCATACCGACACGTATCTGCATTGAGCCTCCTGGTGGGAATCGATCGGAAATATGGTGTTTTGTTTATTATAATGGAAAACCCCGGGTGGGTCACCTGGGGTTTATGAAGTACCTTTATGGATTGGGTTTCACCCCAACAGGGGAGTATCCAAAGATGCTGTTGGGGTGATTATTAAGTGGACCAAAGGGGTCATTCATTCTTGCCATGTTCAAGCCCAGTGAAGCTGATCGCAGCAAAGATGATGCCTAACAAACCAACGACAAAATAAACCGCAGCACTCATGGACCTCCTCCTTTCTTTTAAAAATTATACGAAATTATTGTTTAAGTTAAGTTTCACTATATATAACGAAAAACAGGTTATAAAAGTTTCATGTTTTGCTTATGACTTATGTAACACTCTGACGTGGATTTAGTCACGCATATGGAATTGACGGTTTCTTGGCTATCTATTAAAAACAACCGGTTCGTTTGATGAACCGGTTGTTATGTTTGAAAAAAGGAGGGGGCTTAGTCGCTGAACACGGGGAGATGTCCCAGGGAAATGACGTTTGACCATTTGGCGCGTTCACCTTCCGTCAGGATTGCCGCTTCAGCGGTGACCTGTGCGCCGGCTTTTTCCATTATCATATGCATGCCTTGCAGGGTGGATCCAGTACTGATCACATCATCCACAATCACTATTTTCTTTCCACTGACAAGGGAACGATCTTTTTCATCCAGAAACAGGGTTTGTGGTTTCCCGGTCGTGATTGAAAGCGTCTCGCATTGAATGGCATCGCCCATGTAAGGCTTATAGGCTTTACGTAAAATTGCGTAGGGCTTGCCGGTTTCCACCGCCAGAGCATAAACGATTGGGATGGACTTTGCTTCAGCCGTGACCAGAACATCATAATCTATCTCAGATAGTTTGTTTGCCAGCGCTTTCGCACAAGCCTGAACAAGTTCAACGTCACCAAGAATATTTAAAATTGCAATTCGTAATCCGGGCTTGATCTCGAATAATTCCAACTCGCGATGAATCCCTGCGATGTCAATACCATAGGTATCACGTTCTTGTGCCATTTTTTACTCCTAGTATTAGGTTGTATAGACGTGTCAATTATAAAGCATAGAAGAGAATTTTGAGCTGTATCGCCCCTTAAAAATTTCATTTCTTATCCTTTAAATTGATGAATGCCGGAGACGCCGACCCCGGCATTCATTTTTTAAGGAGGAGAAGAAGAGAAGTCGCCCTTACTTTCTTTTATATTACAGTAAAGGCATTGGCGATGCTTGACGATTACCCTACGATTACTCTACGATTAATGGTTAATCCCGAAGGGTTTTTTCACAAAAGAATCTCTGAAAATTTGCCTATCTTAGGGTAAGATTAATGATGCAAGAAAAGGAGAATTGTCAGAATGGGTCTATGCTATGGAGAAATTACTGAAAGTCCTTTAGGTCTCATTAGCCTGGTCGCGGGAGATCAGGGGCTTCAACAGGTTGCATTCACTTCAATAAAGGCATTAAAAAAGGCGCGGGAAGAGTCGGTGGAGGAACCTTCTCTCCTGGGACTTGAAACAATTGGAACCTTACTTTCAGAGATTAATGCATACCTTTTTGGCATACGAAAGACATTCTCGATTAATGTTGACTGGGGTGTTTTGCCACCGTTTCAAACTTCTGTTCTTCAACTTGCCAGCCAGATTCCGTATGGAGAAATCCGGACTTATGGTGAGCTGGCCAGACAATTGGGAAAACCTGGGGCGGCGCGGGCCGTTGGAAAAGCGCTTGGTGACAACCCCATGCCAATCATCATCCCATGCCACAGGGTTGTGGATTCATCGTGGCATCTAAGAGGATATTCTGCTCCTAACGGAATCGAAACCAAATCTTTCCTATTAACTCTTGAAGGGCATCAAATCAGTGGTGAGAGAGTCCTGCCGAAAAACCAGAAAAGTCTATTTTAAGGAAATAAAAAATAATGACGGAACCTTCAGATCTGGAAACCAAGGGGTTTAAATCCGGTTATGTTGCATTGGTGGGGAAGCCAAATGTAGGCAAGTCCACATTATTGAACAACTACCTGGGACAAAAGGTGGCAGCGGTATCCAGTAAACCACAAACGACACGCCGCCGCCAATTGGGGATTTTAACACTCGAACAGGCGCAAATCATTTTTGTGGATACCCCTGGAATCCACGCTGGAGATTATCGGCTCAGTCAATTCATTAACGAAGAAGCCGAGTTCGGTTTGACGGATGCCGACTTACTTTTGTTCATTGTTGATGCAAGTCAGGATCCGGATCGAGAAGACCGGTTACTGGCAGAGATGATTAAAGAAAGAGCAGGGGGAACGCCTACACTTTTAGTCATTAATAAAATTGATCAGATTGTACCGGAGACGTTTGCAAACCGAAAAATCAAGTATCAAGGCTTGGTGGACTTTGTGGATGAGGTGGAAATCTCTGCAATCACTGTGGCCGGCCGGGATAAGCTGTTGGATCGAATCGTTGAACTTTTGCCAGAGGGGCCGCAATTTTTCCCCAAAGGCCAGATCACAGCAACCTATGAACGGGAGATTGCTGAAGATCTGATTCGCGCCGCAGCGCTGACCTTCTTGGAAGAAGAGGTTCCTTATGGAATCCTGGTTCGTGTCAATGAGTATAAAACAAGAGAAGAAGGGCTCCGCTACATTCATGCAACGATCTTTGTTGAGCGGGAATCCCATAAAGGAATTGTGATTGGTAAGGGTGGCAGTATGATTAAAAGGATCAGTACACTGGCCCGTCAGGAGATTGAGGAAATGTCCGGGGAAAAAGTTTTTCTTGAATTAAAAGTTAAGGTTGAAAATAATTGGCGGAATAATCCTGATTTTCTGCGGCGATATGGTTTGAGCCATGATTGAAACACTGAATCCGCCTCTTTGGATGACCCTGACAGTTTTTTGTGGTTTTCTTTTTCACTGGGTCTCTGTGTTGTTTGAGTGGAAGAGGATAAGACCCTTGACTAAAGCATTGGCGATGATCCTTGTGATCGTGTGGACCCTCTTCGCTGTTCATTTTGAGATGGATTATTTTATCACCGTTTTATTGGCAGCCCAGATCTTTGGACTTTTGGGCGATATTTTTCTCCTTTTCCCTGGAAAATGGTTTGTGTGGGGATTAGGCGCTTTTATGGTTGGGCACTTATTTTATCTTGGATTATTATCGGCTTTACTTTTCGCCGGCAGAAAAGATGGACTGCTGGGTAGCTTCCCCTGGGGTGCGGCCCTGATCGGAATCGTCCTCTGGGTCAGCTATCTGTTTGTGTTCACTCGTATCTTTTCGCCATATATTTATAAAAGCAGATCTGATTTTCCATTTTGGGCTTCTGTCGTTTCCTACGGGGGAGTCCTTTCGTTTATCGTTGTGTTTTCAGTGTTTTGTTTAGCGGTTTTACCGGAATTTTCGTTTGTTCAACTCTCCCTGCCGGTTGGCGCAACTCTGTTTTTTATCTCGGATAACCTCCTGGCATATGACCGGTTTATCAAGAAGATCCGCAATGGACGCTTATGGGTTATTGTCACTTATCATTTGGGTCAGTTTAACCTCGCTGTAGGTATTTTATATCTGATTGGACTACTGGCCAAAATTTCAACATAATTTTTCTCTGGAGTGATCAAGGTGGGCAATCGGAGCATGGTGTCTCCCATTTGATTTTCAGATTCCAGGTTTGTATAATTTGATTGATAAGGAAAATAAATGCTTATTCTCCAAATCATTTGGTTTATGTCTGTCATTGCCATCATTAAGCGTTTTGGTGGCTTGGATTTTCGATTTCTTTTTCCAATTGTTTTCACAGGGGTTAAATAGCAGTTCGGAAAGGAGTAATCCTCATGAAGAAATGGAAATGGATAAGTCTGGTTCTTATTGGCATTATTGCTATAGGTTTGCTTTCTGCCTGTAATTTGCCTTCGATCAGCAATGGCATTAGTGTGGAGGATAGAGTCGCCACTTCTGTTCAGCAAACCCAAAACGCCAATTCCGATGGCCAGGCAGACACAGAGGAAGTCGTCCCGGATGCAGCGACTGCGACAGCCACACAAACACTCCAGTCGAGTGATACGGCCACCGCGACAATAACACTTACGCCAACCCAGGAAAAACCGATTGTCAGCGTTAGCGTTGACACCAACTGTCGAAGTGGTCCTGGGAAGATTTATGACTGGATTGGCGCGTTGTTGGTTGGAGAAAATGCAGAAGTTGTTGGCCGGTCAGTGGATGGTCAATACTGGGTGATAAAAAACCCCGACCGGGCGGGCAACTGTTGGCTTTGGGGAAACTATGCAATGGTAACCGGGCCGACTGCTGGATTGGCGCAATATACACCGCCGCCAACTCCCACTCCGGTTTTCTATTGGGCTGGCAACTGGACAACCTACACTCTGGATCCTGCAAATCCACCTTCAGTTTCTTATCCTATTTCATTCTCTGTTGATGGGAACGAATTTACCGGTTTGATCGATCTTGGGGGCGGCAGTTATGTTAATTTGACGGGGACCATTAGTGAAGATTTTCTCTCTGTAACCGGCACATGGATTAGTTCAAGTGCGGACGGAACATTTAAATTCTACGCTCTGGGAGCGAACCAATTTCAAGGCAACGGATTTAATGGCATGGAAGTTTTTGGTTGGTGTGGGAGTCGTAGTGGCGCAGGAGAGCCTTCGCCTTGTGAAAAATATTAATTTATCCTCCTGATACATCAGTTAGGACAGGCCATTAAAATGAAAAAAGGCCTGTTTTGGGAGCATCTGTTTGGACAGGTGCTCCCTATTTAGTTAAAGACTTGACAATATAGAACAAATGTTCTATGATATGCTTATCAATCATCCTGCGATCTGGAGGTTCCAATGAATGTCAGTCAATCCGTAAAACAGTCTTTTTCTAGGTCATTCACTTCTTTGAAATCCCAAAAAGGGTTGTTATATATTGTTGTCACTGTAATGGCGCTGATTGCTTTTGAGGCCTTTAATTTTGGGACAACAGAATATGCCCTGACAGACCTGTTAGGGTCGCTAAAAATATTCGGTTTTCAATGGTCAACTTTACTTTCCATTGCCTTCTGTGCCATTGATTTCACTGGAATCGCTAAACTCTTCGCTCCACAGACAGGTAAGAGAGAATCAAGTTCAAGCTGGTACATGTTTGGCGCATGGATCCTGGCGGCGACAATGAATGCGATCCTCACCTGGTGGGGTGTTGTTATGGCGATGGAGAACCATTCAGTCCTGAGTGCAGCGATTGTGGATGCATCTTTCGTAGGCAAGGCTGTTCCGATCTTTATTGCCTTAGTGGTTTGGGTGATTCGGATATTACTGATCGGGTCGCTGTCAAAGAATGAAGACCGTCAATTGAAAGAAACCGGGGAAGCAGGTCCTGCAGGGTTGTCTCGCCGGGAATTTCGCCAGGCCCAGAGCAAGGCTGTCCATGCAGGAAGTGGTCTGAAATCTGTTCCGAGTGGTTTTCGATCCTCAGCGTCTGCAAATAGCTCAAACACTCGACAAGAGAAAAGGCCTGAAGCTACCTATATTCCCATCCAGGAAGAGACCTCATTTCGGACGTTGAATGCTTCAGGTCGCCAGGGACGTCGAATATAGAATATTTTGTTGACAATTCAAAGAACCCATAGTAACATATCGGTCACGGCAAAACGTGTCCAGGCGAGGTAGCTCAATGGTAGAGCAGTGGACTCATAAGCCATTGGTTGGCGGTTCAAATCCGCCCCTCGCCATTTGTTCATAATAGAGCAGAGGTCTTGAAGCCCAAACTTCTAACCTCGAACGCTATTTGGTTGTTAAGGTGCCGTCCTGAAAAAGTTTCCTTACGCCAAATGGCGTTTCGAACAAGCTATCCAGCCTGCAAGCCGGATGCTTGCTTTTTAATTGCAGTAATTCATACTTAATTTGACGCATAATCTCCAGACAGGATCTGTCAGGGAAAACAGGCTGTCGTTTTATGCGCTTACCTCCAGTGAATCAAGCTAATCCAATTGTTATTCTTTCGCCAAAACTTTGTTCTCTTCAAACGTTTAGGCTGACGTCCTGCCATCGTAATGTCGACTGCTGTGAGGACGCTTACAATTGTAATATATCATGTATTGATCCAAATCCTGCTGTAGTTCCACCAGAGAGGTGTTGATTTTCTTGCGGAAAACAATCTTAAAAAATTCCAGCTTGATCGTTTTATGCAGCCGCTCATCGATGCCATTCGTTTGAGGAGAACGGGCTTTCTGCGCGTGTGGTTTATATATAGCCTATTACAGCTGGTAATCATGGGTCTATATTTCACACAGTGCTTTCTACCATGATCGGTCAAAACCCGTAATAAGGTCATCTCATTATTCTCAAACCACGGGAGACCCGATCATTGAAAATATCAGCGGCGATGAGACTATTATGAGCCGAATAAAGCCTGGCAAAAGTTGCCCGGCTGAGGGAATTGGTGAAAGTCTGTTGGTAGATACGAGAGACTTTCCCGGGGTTACCCCATCACTTCACAGGCTTTGCTTACATTGTCCAGCTCTTATGCCAGACGCAGCAACCCAACTTTGTTCTTGATGACTTTTTATCTTTTTTCTACTTTCATTCCTAGGTTGTTTACTGTATTAGAAGTGTCAGATTAACAAAAATCGTTTACACAAGCTTTGTACGAATGATTTTCAACTTTTAGACTAATGGTTTCATAAGCCATTGGTTGGCGGCTTAAATCCACCTCTCACCATTAGCCATCCGTATGTCCCTTCTCATTAGGGGTATATTTAACCAATTCGCGTGCAGATTAAGATGTAATTATTTTCCTGATGAGGTTCTTCTACTTGATGACAACCATGAAGAAAAGCACGGCATTATCCTACCTGTCCCTTGTTTTTGGCATTATTTTCCTATCCATTTCTCCATTATTCGTGCGTTGGGCTGATGCGCCGGGTGTGGTGACCAGTTTCTACAGGATGACCACTGTGGTTATGATCACCGGGCTGATCTTTTTAATCGGGAAGAAACCGGTTGCCGGGAAAAAATTGCCTAAAAAACTTTGGTTGCTTCCCATTTTGGGAGGGATATTTTCTGGTATCGATCATTCGCTATGGAGCACTTCCATTGAAACAACCTACGTGGCGAATGCAACCCTGTTGAACTATATCGCACCCTTGTGGGTGGGGTTGGTTGCCATATTTGTCCTCAGGGAGAAATATAAAGGTTATTTTTGGGCCGGGATGGCTTTAGTACTTTTTGGCGCGTGGATTATCTCGGGTGTAAATTTCTCCGATTTAGCCACCTTTTCCATTCGCGGTGAGGGATTTGCAATTCTCTCCAGTGTGTTCTATGCCGGTTATTTCATTTTTTCTCAGCGGAGCAGGAAGCACTTTTCAGTGTTGAGTTATCTGTTGATCTCCTCCATGTCAGCAATGGCAATATTATTTTTTATTATCAGCAGCACAAGCGGAACCATTTTTGGCTATACAGGGAAAACATATCTGCTGTTTCTCCTGGCCGGCGTCATTTCACAGTTCGGTGGGTATTACTGTATCAACTATGCTTTAGGTGAGATCCCCGCATCCATCGTGAGCGCTCTGCTTATTTTGCAACCCGTNNCTGGGAGGCGGATTGGTGCTGGTCGGCGTTTATATATTAAATGCTTCAAAACAATCAGAAGATACAGAATGACGGGGGGATGGATTTGGATTAAGCTCCCATTATTGTGCTGATCAACCACAGGACCAAACCCAATGCGGCGAAGAAAACAAGCGCGCCAAAAACCGCACCGATTATAAATTTGCTCCGTCCCTTAGTATCCAATTGATCCCATTGTGAATTGAGATCGGACATATATTCATGATCTCTCTCAGGTCGTGTAAATAGTACATGGAGAATGGAAGGGCGTTGATTTTTCTTTTTTTGTTCGGGCAGTTTAGACATAGCTCACCTGTTCGTTAGTGTTATTCCTGTGTAAATTATAATGTTTTTCCGATTATTATCATGTAAAATAAAAGACAGTTTATATTTTGATGGCTTTTAAGCCTTAATAGAGGCTTATTAAGGCATTTAATGAACCGGGTGTTATAATATGAGAAGAGCCCAACGAAACCGCAGAGGTATTTATGAGTAAATTTATTACAATGAATGAGATTGAAAGAGCCGTTGAAGCTATCCAGACTCGGATAGATATTACACCGGAAATTGGCATGGTTTTGGGCAGCGGCTTGGGCAGTCTTGCAGATAGTGTGGAAGATGCTGTCATCATCCCTACAGGCCAAATCCCTAATTGGCCTATTTCAACGGTCCATGGTCATAAAGGCCGGCTTGTGATTGGTTATCTGGAAGGCAAGAAAGTCATGGTCTTGCAGGGGCGGACCCATTTCTATGAGGGTTACAGCATGGCTCAAATCACATTGCCGATCCGGGTTATGAAACGGATGGGGTGTGAGAAATTAATTGTGACCAACGCTGCAGGCGCAATAAACCAGGATTTCGAACCTGGCGATCTAATGTTAATGACGGACCATATCAATATTCTTGGGATGGGGGGGGCTAACCCCTTACAAGGGCCCAACCTGGACGAGTTTGGCGTTAGGTTCCCTGATATGAGTCAACCTTATGACAAGGAAATGTTGGGCTTTGCCCGGGAAGCATGCCGTGAAGCAGGTGTTGATTTCCGCGAAGGTGTGTACGTTGTGCTCGCTGGTCCTTCTTTTGAGACACCGGCGGAGTTACGGTTCCTTCAAAAGATTGGAGCAGACGTGGTTGGGATGTCAACTGTTCATGAGGTGATTGTCGCTCGGCATAGTGGCATGCGTGTTCTGGGTGTATCCGGAATCAGTAACAAGGGTAATTTGAGTGGCGGCGCTATGACCACCCACGAGGAAGTTCTGGAAGCCGGACGCGTATTAGTACCGAAGCTGACTGCATTAATCCGGGGTGTGTTAACTCGACTATAAATGATTGTTTTTAGGGTCCTGATCGGGTTCCTGGCACACTATGGATAATTTTTCTTACAGTATATTACGCGGTCTGGTGGATTACCGGATTGGGATATTCATTATACTTTCACTGGGGATCATCCTTTTCCTCAGTAAGTTCCTGCGTGGTTTGCGAGAATGGCAGAAATCCGTCTTTGGGTTAGAGAGGTCAATCGCTCAAAGAAAACTGGCTGGCTCTGTTGCAGGATTAACGTTATTGGCACTACTGTTTATCGGTGAATTTTTATTAGCTACGATTGTTAGCCCTCGGATGCCATCCATATCCGTTGTTGAGACCCCCACTGCTGAGTTAGTCTTATCCGGTACAGCAACAATTGCAGAGGAAGAGAAATTGGAATCACCCACGCCGGCGGCAACAATCAGCCAGGGAGCACTGGTGTCCGAATGCGTCGAAGGTGTAATTGAAATTTCATCTCCTGCTAACGGCGATACAGTTAGTGGGACTGTGGAACTTGTCGGTTCTGTAAATGTTCAGAATTTTGGTTCGTATAAATATGAGTTTACAAATACCGGCGCCATTAATTGGGTCACCATTGCCGCAAATAATTCTTTGAAATTGGATGAAAGTTTGGGATTTTGGTACACCAGTAATCTCACGCCTGGGACTTATCTTTTACAATTGGTTCCTTTGGATAATACCGGAGAAGAGTTAACCCCTTGTATCATAGCGGTTGAGGTTGTGCCTGAGCCATAGGAGTAATAGAAGTAATGCCAGAAATTTCGATTCGTTCCATCACCCCTGATGATATTGAACCATTAAGCGCTTTTGAACATGGTTATTACAGTGAGTATGCATGGCAAATGAACCTTGATTTGGATGCACAAAACTACAAAGCTGAATTCCGCCGCGTGCGTTTACCCCGGCGGGTCATGGTGGCCTATCCAAGGAAACGAGAAGAAATATTTTCGAATTTGGATCAGGTAGAAGCATTTTTAATTGCCGAGTTGAGTGGACGATCAGTAGGTTACTTGAAAGTAATCGCAAAGCCAGACGAGAATACCTTACGGGTAACGGATTTGGTGATCTCGGGTCCTATGCGCAGGCAAGGGATCGCCAGCGGATTACTGGTTGCTGTGATGAATATGGCATCAAAACGGAATTATCATTACCTGATTTTGGAAATGCAATCAAAAAATGAACCTGCTATTGCCATGGCTGGAAAATTAGGCTTCAATTTCTGCGGTTTCAGAGACCATTACTTTTCAAATCAGGAACTGGCAATGTTTTTCAGTCGGTTTGTGCGGTAATTGGGTTAATTGATTATGGGTGTCCTTTGGGAAAGTGCATTACGAACGATCAGCCAGATTCTGACGGCTGGTGTGGCTATTACAGCCTTTGCGTTGCTGCTCTATGCCTTTGCATTCAACCTGCGTGAATCCGTCGCACGAGCCTTTATCCTGATCCTTGCCTGTGTCGTGCTGGTATACACGGGGGAATCGATTGCAAGCGCAAGCGATCAGCCGATGGTTATTGAAACCATGCTGAGGTTAAAATGGGTGGGGCTGATTTTCTTTCCCGCCACGTATTTACATTTTTCTGATTCCTTGCTCACGCTTACAGGCCGTCCAAGCCGGGGACGGCGGAAACTGGCTGTCTGGTTGACGTATTCATTTTCAATATTATCAGTTGCGCTCATCCCGTTGAATATCCTGGTCGGCCCATATTTTGAGAATGGTTCGCCTGCACCCTATCTGAGCCATACAAAATACACGATCCTATTTGCAGTTTATTATGTTGGCATAATGATTGTGGCCGGCTCATTGTTGCTCCGCGCATTCCAGCGGACGGTCACAAAGACAAGCCGCCGCAGGATGATCTATTTATTGACAGGCGCAACCGTCGCTGCTGTTGGGACTTATCCTTATTTGCTTTTCGGTTCCAATTTATTTACTCAAAATACGACCCTGTTTTGGATCATGGTCAGCATGAGCAGCGCTGCGGTTGGGGTGTTTCTCGTCATCATGGCTTATGCAGTGGCATTCTTTGGAGTCACCTGGCCAGACCGATTAGTAAAAAGCCGGTTATTCAAATGGTTGCTGCGAGGGCCTTTTACAGCCAGTATCGCGTTAGCGATTACCACGGTTATTCGAAGATTGGGGCTTTTATGGGGTGAATCCTATAATGCTTTCGTTCCCATTTTTATGGTGGCAACGGTTTTGGGTATGGAATACCTGATCACATTGATCGCTCCGTTTTGGGAGCGCCTGCTATTCTATGGCAGAGACAGGGAAGATATCGCCCAGATCCAATCGCTGGAAGATCATCTCCTAACCAGGTCTGACCTAAATCAATTCCTTGAAATTGTAACGGCGACCATCTGCGATCTCCTCCAGGTTAAAGGCTCGTTTATCGCCATGATGAATGGGGCGGGCCTGGAGTTATTAACGACAACGGGGGACGATATTGCGTTCAGGGAAATTGAGACATCTGATGACCTCTTAAACCTGTCCATGAAAAAGGGCTCCCATATGCAAGGGGATTTCTTTTATTGGAACGGACATTTACTGATCCCATTGGTTTATGACGACCCGCAAAATGGGAAACATTTTCTGGGGCTCTGTGGGTTTCCCTGGGAAGAGGATAGACAGATGGAGGAAGAATATCTCCGCTCCATCAACCTGTTGGCCTACAGGGTAGCAATTGCCTTGCGGGATTGGCGGATGCAGCAACAGGTTTTCCTGTCACTGGAATCACTGCAACCACAAGTGGCATTAATTCAACAATTACGCGCCACTTCCAGTTATAATAAGACAAGTGTATTGCTTGACGAGGTTGATCTCCCTGAAGAGGATTTCGTCTCCTGGGTGAAGGATGCCCTTTCACATTATTGGGGTGGACCAAAACTCACAGAAAGCCCATTGTTGAATTTGAATATTGTTCAAAGTGCGCTCAAAGAATCAGACGGGAATCCTGTAAATGCACTGAGATCCATTTTAAAGACTGCAATTGAAGCCATCAAGCCGGAGGGCGAACGCCGCTTCACAGCAGATTGGATTTTGTATAATATATTGGACTTAAAGTTCCTCGAGGGGAGGAAAGTCCGAGAGGTGGCGAGCAGATTGGCTTTATCCGAAGCTGACCTATATCGGAAGCAAAAGATCGCCATTGAAGCTGTCTCAAAGACCATTATTGGTATGGAATTAGCAGCGCGTGAAGAGGACCAGTGATGACTGAGGTGTTTTACCTGGTGTTATTGGTAGGGAGGGTAAGAAAATGAACGACCAGGAATTTGATTCTGGAATGCAGGACCTGCCGCTCGAACCGGATGAGGGATGGTGGGCTGCAATATTGGCGGATGAACCATCACAGGGTTGTGAAGAACAAGCAGAAAACCCTGAACCCATTAGGAAGCATGAGCCAACCTCCGATGGAAGACAATCTTCATCGGTGAATTGGGAAAGGATTCGCCAAATTTATATTAATGATGAGGTGGTGGAATTAAGTGTGGTTGGTTATAACCGCGGGGGACTCCTCGTGGCGGGAGAGGACATTCATGGCTTTGTCCCCACTTCTCATTTGATTGATATGCCACCGTATGTGATCGATGAAGAACGCGAACATTGTTTCGCGGGTTATCTTGACCGAATGATTACTCTGAAGATTATTGAGTGTGACCGGGATAGAGAGCGAATCGTTTTTTCAGAGCGAGCTGCCCTGGCCGGGCAAGGTCAACGCAAACATTTATTAACTTGTCTAAAAGAGGGCGATGTGGTCAAGGGTGTTGTGACCAATGTTACGGATTTTGGCGTTTTTGTTGACTTGGGTGGGTTGGAAGGTCTAATCCATGTCTCCGAATTATCGTGGGGGCGGGTGCAGCATCCTTCTGATATCCTCAATGTGGGGGATGAAATTCAATCCGTTGTGCTGCAAGTGGCAGAAGATAAAGGAAGGATTGCGCTCAGTTATAAGCGGTTGGAAGAAAATCCATGGGATTTATTGGAAAAAGAACTATCTACAGGCGATTTGGTTCCGGCGGTTATCACGAGTATTGTTAAGTATGGTGCTTTTGCCAGACTGGAAAAAGGTGTGGAAGGATTGATTCATATTTCATCGATGAACTTCCCTAATGGTTGCACCCGTATTGATGATTTCCTGTTCGAAGGGCAGGACGTGAACGTCAGTGTCCTTCATATTGATCCCCGAAAACGGCGACTTGGATTAAAACTAGAGAGTTATTCAGTTGACTAATGGCTAACGATTCCCACCAAAAGCAAGGCGAAAAGCAACCGGCTCGGCAAAGGGGATTGTTTGACCGCGATCATCCATCGGGAATTTCCTGGAAGGGATTGCTTCGATATGGGTGGGATCTGGCAGGTGTACTGACCTTCTCCGGGGCTTTGATCCTCTTGCTGGGTATGACCGGGATCACAAAAGGGATTTTGATTACACCGGTGAGCCAAATTCTCAGCCGTTGGCTGGGTATTGGCCGTTTCATAGTCGTCATCATGTTGATCGTGATTGGGATTTACCTGGTTCGATGGCGCAAACATCCCCCAGAGCGAATTGCTCTGGGCAGGATAATTTCATTTGAATTTTCAATTTTCTTCTTCATGGGGATTCTCTCCATGTTCAGTGGACATTCGCTGACAAAAGCTGAAGCGGGCCTTGACTGGGGCGGGCTGGTTGGCTGGGGAATAGCCGAACTCATTCAGATGATCGCTGGGCCGACACTGGCAGTGGTTATCCTCTTCATTTTCCTTTCAATTTCCATCATTGGCGCATTTGATGTCCTTTCAAAACTGCAAAAGGTTGTCCAGGAACGATTGGGTGAAATCCCGGCCCAGGCTTCCTCGATGGCCGGTTCATCACAAGCTGCTTCTGCGGCAGTTTTTTCAGATGCAGACGAGGAATTTGAAGATGAAGAACAGCCAGCCAGGAAATCAGTCTGGCTGCCGCCTGAGTATCGCAAAACCCTGGAAACACCGGATTTCGGTGAAGAAACGCCGGTCAATCCTGCCGAAAGGTCGCCTGATTTGCCTCCTCTGGATATCCTGCCCAAAGGCGAGATGTATAAACCGGACAAGCGAGCCATCAACCTAACAGCAGGTTTGATTGAAAAGACACTTAACGAATTTGGAATCCCCGCCAAAGTTGTGGGATTCAGGACTGGCCCAACAGTGACCCAGTTTGCAGTCAAGCCGGGTTATATTGATAAATCGGATGAGGAGAAACAAAAGGTCAGAGTCTCCCAAATCTCCTCGTTGCAACGTGACCTGGCATTAGCTCTTTCCGCCCAGCGATTACGGATAGAAGCGCCGGTGCCTGGAAAATCCTATGTGGGGATTGAGATCCCCAACGCGAATGCAGCCAATGTCCAATTGCGTCCCCTGATCGAGTCTGAAGACTTCCACAGGATAAATTCTTCCCTCGCATTATCACTGGGCCGGGATGTCTCCGGCCGCCCAGTGGTGGCAGACCTGGCTACCATGCCCCATCTGCTGATTGCAGGGACCACTGGCAGTGGTAAAAGTGTTTGTATCACCGCCCTGACAGCCTGTTTGGTGATGAACAATACCCCTGAAAACCTGAAACTGGCGATGATTGATCCAAAGCGGGTCGAACTCATGCGCTTTAACGGCTTACCGCACCTGATGGGGAGCGTTGAAACGGATATTGAGCGAATCCTGGGTGTTTTGGGTTGGGCTACTGCGGAGATGGATTACCGGTATAAGCTATTGGAAAAAGCCCACGCCCGCAATATCGATTCGTATAACCATAAAATGGCCCGTCAGGGTAAGAAGACATTTCCAAAGATCGTGATCCTGATTGATGAGCTTGCAGACTTGATGATCAATGCACCGGACCAGACAGAACATGCCTTGGTTCGTCTGGCACAAAAAGCCCGGGCGATTGGCATTCACCTGATCCTTGCTACTCAGCGTCCCAGCACTGACGTTGTGACCGGTTTGATCAAAGCGAATTTCCCCACTCGGATTTCTTTCGCCGTGGCTTCATCAATCGACTCACGGGTCATCCTGGATACGAACGGGGCAGAAACTCTGCTGGGGAAGGGCGATATGCTTTTCCTGCACCCGGAAGTTGGCCTCCCGATTCGCTCCCAGGGGGTGTATGTTACGGATAAAGAATTGGACCGGATCATTCGATGGTGGCAGAAACAATCTGAGGCAAGTGAAACTGTGACAGACGAACGTTATGATGATTCGAATAGTCCGCCCTGGGAGGGGAAGGTGGGTGAAGGCGATAATGTTGATGATGATGAGGCATTGATTGATGATGCAATTGCTCTGATCAAGGCTGAAGGTCATGCCAGTGCATCATATTTCCAACGCCAATTGCGCGTAGGATATCCACGGGCGGCCCGTTTAGTGGATCAACTTGAAGAGATGGGGGTTATAGGTCCATCACAGGGAGGTGGTCGGGAACGGGATATATTAATTAAAAAAGACTCTGATGAAGAGGAAGACTAATCCCTAACATTTTATCCATTAGTGGAGTAGATTATTATCCAAATGAGTACAACAAACGAAGAAAAGAAGACTTTTACTGACTGGCTGCGAAAAATATTCAGCCAGGTTTTAAATGGCATTGGGGGATTTCTGAACAATCTTGGGATTCGTCCAAATGTCATTACGCTGTCCGGACTGTTTGGGAATTTTATATCCGCTGCATTGATCGCCATGGGATACTTAACCTGGGGAGGCTTGCTCGCGATGATCATCTGGCCTTTGGATGCGCTGGATGGCACGATGGCTCGGTTGCGGGGTGAGGACAGCAAGTATGGTTCCTTTATTGATTCCACAACGGACCGGTATTCAGAAATTGCGATTTACGGTGGCCTGATGATCCACTTCATCAGAAATGACCAGTGGCTGGGGATTGTTCTGGCATACCTGGCTTTGACCGGCTCATTGATGGTTTCCTACACCCGTGCGAAAGCGGAGTCGCTGGGTTTCACTGCCAAGAATGGGTGGTTTTCCCGAGCGGAACGTTATATTGTCCTGATGCCGGGGATCATTTTTCGACGACCGGACATCTCCCTCTGGGTCCTGGCTGTGATGACCTATGTGACCGCTTTACAGCGCTTCTTAAATGTCCGCCGCCAGTCAAGATTGACCCCCGCAGAAGATTCTATAAATAAGGAATAAGACCATGTCTACAGGATTTAGTATTGGGCCGTTAACGATCAAGTATTACGGCGTTATCATTATGGTTGGAATTATTGCCGCGACAGTACTCAGCTATTTTCTGGCAAAGAAAAGGGGAAGGGATCCCGAAGTGATCCTCGACAGCCTGACCTGGATCGTCGTTGGCGGGGTGATTGGAGCAAGAATTTGGCATATCCTTACCCCTTCTGCCTCTCTTGTGGCACAAGGGATCACCACTCAGTATTACTTGACCCATCCATTGGCAGCAATTGCGATATGGCGGGGAGGCCTGGGTATCCCAGGTGCGGTTGCGGGTGGCGCGCTGACATTCCTCATTTATTCAAAGAAAAAGAAGATCAGTTTCTGGGCCTGGGCGGATATCTTTGCACCTGGAGTTGCGCTGGGTCAGGCCATTGGCCGATGGGGGAACTTCATTAACCAGGAACTCTATGGACGTCCATCCACGCTGCCCTGGGCGATCACGATCGATCCTGAAAACCGATTGCCGGAGTTCCAGGAATATGCGACCTATCATCCCTTGTTTTTGTATGAATCCATTTTCAATTTGTTGAATATGTGCTTACTCATCTGGATTGGACGGAAGTATCAGGACAAGTTAAAAGACGGTGATATTTTCCTGATGTATCTGATCAGTTACCCAATCTACCGATTCTTTATGGAGTATCTGCGTTTGGATAACAGCTATATCGGGGGAATAAATGCCAACCAAACCATGATGCTTGTTGTGGCGGTCCTTTCGGCAGGGGTCATCACCTGGCGTCATCTGGGAAAGGGTAAACCGACACAGATGGATGAAAACGACGATTTGGATTCCGAAAACACCGATGTCGAAGCATAAAAGTAAAGCTATTTAGGAGTTAGAACCCATTAATAATGTCGAAAATAACTTTTCTCGGGACGGCCAGCGCCGTCCCGGATCGAAACCATCAAAACACCCATTTTATTGTAGAGACTCAATCAGGAACGATCCTTGTGGACTGCGTGGGGAACCCGATAGTCCGCCTGCGTGAAGCCGGCATTGACCCCCTCTCGATCACTGATCTTGTGTTGACCCATTTTCATCCCGACCACATCTCAGGGGTGCCTTTACTCCTGATGGACTTGTGGCTGTTGGGAAGAAAGCAGCCCCTCAATATTTACGGCCTGGATTCCGTTTTGGAGAAATTTGAAGTGATGATGGATTTATATGAATGGGAGAATTGGGGAGGTTTTTATCCCGTTCACATGCACTCTGTTAATGACCCTGACCGGATGGTCATCATTGATCGGAAGCACCTGAATGTTCAGGCTTCAAAAGTGCGGCACATGGTCCCGGCTATGGGTGTGAGAATAACACTGCCGGAGGGAACGGTGTGCTATTCGACCGATACCGAACCTTGTGTTGAGGTTGTACGTCTCGCAAAAGGCGCGGATTTCTTGATTCATGAGGCATCGGGTTCGATGGGAGGACACACGGGGGCGCGTGAGGCGGGAGTCATCGCATCGGATGCAGGCGTGAAAACCCTCATCCTGATCCATTACGACCCGGTATCCATCCCGGATGCGTTAAAAGAAGCTGCTCGCCAGAGTTTCTCCGGCGAAGTAATTATCGCAAGAGATATGATGACTTTGCCGATTGGGTAAGGTTTCCCTATTCGGAATATTACCAGCCAACCAGGAATTGCCGCCATTCCTGGTTTTGGTTTAAATGTTTTCCAAAGAGATAGGTCGCGGCATTGGGGGGATCTTTCGGCATTCGGCGTGGATACATTCCGGATTGCTCGGGGGTCATCCCGCCTTTCAGGTGATTGCAATGAGGGCAAGCCGTGACCACATTGTCCCATACTGTTTCTCCCCCAAGATGGCGTGGAATGACATGATCAATGGTGAGATTGCTGGATTGGCGCCCGCAATATTGACAGGTGAAATTATCCCTGCGGAAGATTTCTTTACGGTTGAATTTGACGATGGGTCTTGGACGTTTGACCATCCGCTTCAACCGGATCACTGATGGCAGAGGGAAGGTCCGGGAAACAGAGTGGATCACGCCTCGGCCATTCAAAAGTAATGTCGCTTTTTCCGACAGGACAAGATTGATGGCCCTGTAGGTTGAGGTCACATTGATGGGTTGAAAATTCGCATTTAAGACAAGGACGGGTTCATTCATTGGCACACCATTATGATTATATCAGCTTTGATGCCATTGTTAACGTTGTTCAAGGACTTTACCCCTGGTATGGGTCCGGTCACATTTACCCAATTTATCACATTTGGGCATTTCTATCAACCATCCCTGTTCGGTAACATTTTCTTTTGACTTGACAGGCCAGATAATTGGAATTTTGGATTAGAATGAAAGCAAAACTGGAGAAAGGAAAATAAAAATGAAACGGTGGCAGATAATTTTGGGGATTAACCTGATTGTGATGGGGGTGTTCTCCCTGGTTGAAGCAATCTTTGACGTGAATTTATGGCATTACATTTTTCCCTTGCTGCTGGTTGGGCTGGGATTGCTGTTAATCCTCCGTCCGCAAATTGCCAAGCCAGGCGTCCAGGTGCTGATGCCGGTATTGGGCGATACCCGCAAGTAGGGGGTGTAGGAGGCTTCAGAACTTGAAATCTGGTCAATTGTAGGAACAAACCGGTTGGATTTTACGGAAGCTCTTTTTCCAAATGGAGTTGCGCAGGTCAAAATGATGGGGTTTGTGGTGGAAGCCAGGATCACTGTGCCGGACGATGTGGGTATTTTCATTGAAACGGCGTCATTTGTGGCGGAGATGAAGAGCTCAGAAGGCAAAGAAGAACGGATCTTCAATCCCATTGATTACCAATCGCCGAATTATGAAGAATCCGAAAAGAAAGTCCATTTACAGACGGTCGGATTTGTCACAGAGATACGGGTGAATCAGCCATGATTGTGTGCAATTTCGGCCAAACTTCGATATAATAGGATTATGAATAGATCAGTGGTCTATTATTACGGTTGATATCCCTACCCGTCCAGGGCCCAAAGCGCGCCTTGTTAGACGGGCGCGTTTTTATTTTGTCCTTATGCTTAACACCTTGAAATTGGAGGAGGCGAGAATGAACATCGATCAACAAGTGTCTTATCTGATGCGAGGCACGGAATATGGCGACCCAGCCATGCATAAAGCCATGGAAGATGAATTGCGTGAGCGGCTGCTCATGGCAGAAAAAGAGGGCCGTCCTCTGCAAATCTATTGTGGATACGATCCCCGCACCGCCGATCTCCATATTGGGCATACCGTAACAATGCGGAAATTGCGCCAGTTTCAGGAATTAGGACACCATGTCGTCTTCCTGGTGGGGACTTATACATCGCTGATTGGTGACCCTTCTGACAAGGATAAACTCCGGCCGCAGCTTACGCCGGAACAGGTCCAGCAGAATGCCGAGACCTATGCGGAGCAGGCCTTCCGAATTTTGGATCGGAACCAAACAGAAGTTCGTTATAACGCTGAATGGCTTTCAAAATTGGATCTGGCCGATCTGATCAAGCTGGCTTCAAATTTCACCATTCAACAATTCATGACCCGGGAGAACTTCCGCAAACGCTGGGACAATGAAGAAGCGGTTTACTTTCATGAGTTGTTTTATGCGATCATGCAGGGGTATGACGCTTACGCGTTGGATGCGGACGTCCAGGTGGGTGGAACCGATCAGATGTTTAATATTATGACGGCTGCCCGGAAGATTATGACCTACTTCGGAAAGAAACCGAATATCGGCATCATTCTAGGAATCCTGCCCGGCACGGATGGGGAAGTCAAGATGAGTAAATCCCTTGGCAATCACATCCCGCTCAACACTTCTCCGGAGGATATGTTCGGTAAAGTGATGAGCATTCCGGATAAAGCCATGGACAGCTATGCCCGGCTGGTCACCCGCTGGACTGTGGAAGAGATTGATGCGTTTGAAGACGCCATCGAAAGGGGCGATATTCACCCCCGGGATGCGAAAATGACCCTTGCCAGGGAAATCACTTCGGCCTTCTATGGTGATGTTAAGGCTGAGGCAGCGCAGGAGAATTTCATCAAGGTGTTCCAAAAAGGTGAATCACCAACAAATATCGATGAAGTCAACCTTACTGAAGAAACCAGGTTAATCGATTTACTTACTCAGAATAATTTTGTCACAAGTGGTAGTCAAGTAAGGCGACTAGTGGATCAAAATGGAATAAAAATCGATGGCGAAACGATTGTTGATCCATTGATGATTATAACCAATGCCTGTTTAATCCAAGTTGGAAAACGTACTTTTATTAATGTTGAATTTAATAACAACAAAATGGATTAAAGCCATTGGATGGATAATAAATTTGTCAATAGAAATCCTCATAATAAACAAAGGTTCTCAATTAAAATTTCTCCGGGCGACCACAGAGGGTCGCCCCTACATTTCATTCAGGTAGGGTCGGGGCTCTGTCCCCGACCGTGTATTTAATCAAAAACCCTTTGGATTTTAATCTCGAAGACCTATTTCCGTTGCCCCAGGAGAGCGATTCCAATCGTTTCGGCTTTTTCAGGATTATCTTCTTCCAAAACGACCACGACCACCAGCGGTTGGCCGACCCACTCTGATGTCGTCCCAGCGATAAACCATGTGATGGGTTCGTTTTGAGCGGTTACAGTGGTTGCGGTGATCTGCCAGCGAGAAGCGCCCTCGACCTTGAGCAGTTCGGTGATTCGGGAGGCCGTTGCTGGGTCAACCGCCTGGCTGTCTACGCCTAGTTTCGGCAGGGTGACCCACACATCATCCGGGTCCTGATAACCATTGACGATCCGCGGGGCTGGCAGAGTGCCTTCATGCGTCAATGCGCTGGCCGCCAGGGCCATTTGCAACGGGCTGAGGGTGAGTTCGGTGACCTCAGTTTGAGGATCAACTTCAGCGACGGGAAGATTGAGGGCTGGCGCAGTCGTGAAACCGAAGTTCTGGATCATTGCCGTGATTTCATCAGCATTGGTTATCTCAATCAGTCCTTCCATCGCATTCTGGCAACCGTTGATCATTAAGGATTGCCAGGTGAGTTCACCGTAGGGGTATTCAACACAGTTGGCAAAAAGCTGAATGCTTGAAAGAAGATCATCAGGGTTTGAATTGGCGGTGATCGCGGTTAATTGGGTGGTCGCGACAAATGGGAATAGTGCTGCTCCAGCCGGGTATAATCCCTGGGTCGCACGGTTTATCAACGGCGCAGCTTCATCGTTGGAAAGAGTATCCCAGTCTTCATCCAAAGATGCCGGGTTGAAATAGGGGTGTGAAGCCATTGCGAGGATTTCACCTGTTTCCGCATTCATCAGGATGGCCGAACCGGACGAATTGGCCAATGTATCATCAGCTATGGACTGGTTAAATAAATCCAGTGTCAGGCGGATGTTTAATCCTTCCGGTGGTTGATTGTACAGAATATCACGGAGGAGGGTCGTTGTCTCGGGGTAGCCTTCAAGACCACGTAAATAGGGATACATGGCGGCTTCAATCCCAGTCTGGCCATAAATCGCACTGGTATATCCCAGGATCGGTGAGAGTTCATTGTAATTGACTTCTCTGGTGATTTCACCGCTGGACCCGGATGTAGTTGTCAGGACGGAATTGTTTCTTTCCAGAATGTCGCCTCGTTTAACAAAGCGGTCTGCGATCACCCAACGAGGATTTTCGGTTCGCTCGACCAGATCAGTCCGGAACCAGAAGCTGAACAGGCTGGTCACAATAATCTCAAGTGTGAGGACGCCAATCAGGACGATTGAGACGAAGGCCAGGCGTGGTGAGCGGACAGGCCTTTCAATTTCCTGCTCATCGGGGACGGCATTGCTGATCGTCAATAGAATGAGTAATGCCATGAATGAAATGACCAGTGAAGAGCCGCCATACGAGACGAAGGGCAGGGTTACGCCTGTCAATGGGAGCAGGCCGATATTGCCACCGATGATCAATATACTCTGGATTCCAAAATACATCGCAAGGCCGATAGCCATATTGCGCTGGAAGGGTTCGGTTGCATTGCGGGCGATCCTGGATGCACGATAGATCAGGAAGATAAAAAGCAGAATGACTGCCATCGCCCCAAGGAACCCTGTTTCTTCAGCAATGGCCGCGTAAATGAAGTCTGATACTGAAACCGGAATCAAGCCGGGGCTGCCGAGACCCACTCCGGTGCCAATGACACCGCCTTCGGCCACGGCGATCATGGCTTGGATCACCTGGTATGAGATGCCTTGTGTATCTCCGAAGGGTTGCATCCAGGCGGTTAAGCGGACTTGTACGACGTCAATGAAGAAATACCCCAGCACTGCCGCGAAAATGAGCGCCAGCGGTGCAGCCCACAGTATCCAACGATTCCCGTTGATGATGTAGAGCATGGCGAGGTAGATGAAAAGGAAAATGATCGCAGAGCCGAGGTCCTTTTGCGAGACCAGCAAGGCCAGGGCCAGCCCAATTGCGACGAAGGTGGGTAGAATCGCCTGCAAACCTTTTACACGGAGGGTCATTCTGTCTGCGAAAAAGCCTGCCAGGTAAACGACCAGCAGGAGCTTGAGCGGTTCGGAAGGTTGGAAATGGATGCCAAAAATCTGAAGCCATAACGCAGGGCCAACGCCTGCAGGGTTCTCCCCGAAGATGAAGGTCATCGCCGTCAGGATGAGGCCAAGCAAGAGCCAGATATATTTATAACGATGGAGGTAGGTCAAAAAAACGGGGAATTGCAATCCCAGCCAGACCATCAGGCCGGCAATGGCCATCCAGATCGTCTGGCGGAGTCCCATGGTGGGATAAAGCCGCCAGATCATCATCAATCCCATGCCGGTCAGGAAGGCAACAATGGGCAGCAGGAAGGGGTCCCGCCCGGGGATTTTCTTCGATACTTGCCGGTGAAGAAAGGTGAAAACCACCAGCCAGACGATAACCCCTATCCAATGGTCGAAGGGTAACGGCAGGGTGGTTGATTGATAGCGGACGGAAGGGGCAAGAGTCTGAATGACACCATAGGCAACAATTGCAAGACCGGCAATAATCATCAACTGACTTTGCTGCTGGTCCTTTTGGGACGCACGCCTTTTGACCGGGAAGAGCCTAATCACAATTTACTTCAGGTATTTCCCGATCAGGAGGTCAAAACGGGCACGGGCTTCCTGATTGATGTGGTCGGGATTGGTAATCAAGGCATTTTCGAGCGTATTTTCACAGCCGCATGCCTCTTCGGGATCGATCCGGGTCACCATCTGTTTGATGGTTTTCTGTGCCAGGGTGACGTTTTTCATTAATGTCCGGACGACCATCTCAACGGTAACCGGCTCTTTACTGACATGCCAGACATCGTAGTCAGTGACGTGCGCCATGGTTGTGTAGCACATTTCCGCTTCACGGGCAAGGAAGACCTCCGGGGAGGCGGTCATGCCAATGATGTCGATTCCCCATTGCCGGAACAGGCGAGATTCGCCTTTTGTGGAGAATCGGGGGCCTTCAATAGTGATATAGGTCCCTCCCTTGTGATACGTCGCTCCTGTGGCCTTGAGCGAGTCTTCCAGTACGTCGGAAAGGGAGGCGCAGAAAGGATCGGCGACACTGGCATGGACAACAACACCCTCGCCAAAGAAGCTGCGGTTGCGTTTATGGGTGTAATCAAAGATCTGATCGGGGATCACAATATGTCCGGGCTCATATGCTTCACGCAGTGAACCACAGGCGCTTACGCTGACAACACGTTTTACACCGAGTTTCTTGAGGGCGTAGATATTGGCCCTGTATGGAACCTCGCTGGGCGATAGGGTATGTCCAATGCCATGCCGGGCCAGGAAGGCGACAGGTTTCCCTTGTAAAGTGCCAAGGGTGATGGGAGAACTCGGTTTTCCAAAAGGTGTGTCCACTTCAACGGTTTGCACATCCTTGAGATCTTCAAATTCATACAGGCCGGAGCCGCCGATTACGGCTAATACAGGGGTTTCATTCATGGGATACTCCATCATAGGTTGTTAGTTGATGTGGATCTTGATGCAGATCTCACCCAGACGCATTTCATCACCATCTGTCAGGACGGTCGGAGAATCAATCTGGCTGTTATTCAAATAGGACCCGTTGGTCGATTCGAGGTCTTCCGCCCACCATTGTTTATTATGGAAGCTCAGGCGGCAATGCCGCAAGGAGATGGTTGGGTGATCTACCGGGTAATCACTGGCTGGATCACGGCCAATCGTCACCTGGGACATGGAAAATTGTTTTGGATTCGATCCCTCATCCAGTTCAGATGAGAGGGTAATCAGGGGAAATGACACCGGCCCGGATTTAGCAGAACCTTGTCGAAGATCAGTGAAAATGGAAAAGGCGATCCATCCCACAAAGGAATATGCCAGCAGAAGCAGCAGCAGCCTCAGCAGAAAAACAAGGATGGGATTCATGATTTTGTGTCGTCCATTTCGGTATCCAGTGACAACGCTGATGTAGGCAGGTCCCCGGTTGTGTCCTGAACATAAATGAGATGGGTCATGCCAATCCGGATCACATCGCCAGGATGCAATGTCGCCTGGGTGATGGGTTTACCATTCAATAATATCCCGCCAGTTGAACCAACATCAAAGATCACGTAGCGCTGGTTGATGGCTCGTAATTGGACATGGTGACGGGAGATATATTGATCTTCAATGACCAGATCGTTGTCCGAATGCCGGCCAATATTAATGACGACCGTCTGGAGCGGGAAACTGGTCTTGCCGCCGATCACGAGAAACGCATTGGCAGGGATAAGATCCCCTTCAGGGGTCAGTTCGGGGCCATCCATTGCGGCTGTGTCAGGGAAGGTCTCATCAACTGTGGAGAATTTAGCCCGTATCTGCCAGTCATCTCTTGGGATGCTCTGGCTCTCATTGATTTCTATCGTTGGAGAGGTGGAAAATTGAAAACCCTCCTGGATTCCCCGATTAAACAATTGTTTGGACATTTCATCCAGAAAAGGTTGATAAGTTTGCCAATCGCAAAGGCTTTCAGGGGGTACCTCAATTACGTACCGGTCCGGCGCAAGAATCACGCCATCGGTATTTTCCTCAAGATCGGCCCGCATCACAAGGATGAGTTCATTAATAAAATCATCTGAGGTCGTTTTGCCGGTCAGGATTTTTAGGAGTCTTTCTTCAAATAAGGCGCGTAGCTGCGCTTCAAGGCGATCTAGGTTATTATGCATCATAGTCTATCCGGTATAATTATACTCAAGATGTCACCGCATGGTTATGAAGAGTTTGCCCATCCCGCGGACCTGGCCCTTAAGGTATGGGGTGAGGATTTTTATTCGGTATTACAAAACGCGTCAGAGGGGATGGCAGCACTGATGGGCGTTCGGTATGACCCCAGTAAGAACATTGAAGAGAGCTTTACCATTCGCAGAGGTTCACAGGAGGAGATGCTTGTGGATTTCCTGGGTGAAGTGCTTTTCCTGTTGGAAGATAAACGTATCGCCCTGTCAGCGTTTGAGATAACACTTGGCAAGGAGACGATGATTACAGGTGTTTTTCATCCGCTTATCAGCGTTGACCGATGGATCAAGGCTGTAACTTTCCATAACCTGATAATTATTCAATTTCCTGATCGGCTTGAAACCACGATCACGTTTGATGTATGAGCAGGTCATATGAACCTTAGGTTGGATAGTCTTACGAAGATCAGCCCTTTTGAATGGGAGATCCCCCCAACCTTCCGAGAAGATATGCGGATACCGGTACGCGTCTTTGCATCGGAAGAGATCCTGAAAGACGCCCTGAGCGATAACGCGCTCTTGCAAGCGGTCAATGCCAGTACCTTGCCGGGCATGGTTGACGCTGTCATGGTTATGCCTGACGTTCATCAGGGCTATGGGTTCCCGATTGGCGGCGTGGCGGCAGCCAACCCGATCAATGGTGTGGTTTCTCCAGGTGGGATTGGTTATGACATCAATTGCGGCGTGCGCTTACTGGCAACCCGGATTCACCTCAAAGCTGCCGCAGGTTGTTTACCGGAACTGGCGACGGCAATCAACCTGGCCTGTCCAAGCGGCGTGGGTGTGGGGAGCGATCTCCGGCTGAGCGAGGAAGACCTGACTGAGGCGTGCGTCCAGGGGGCACGATGGGCTTTGGGGCAAGGTGCAGCATCAGCGGAAGACATTCGCAGAACGGAAGAAAACGGCTGTCTGGCAGGGGCGAATCCTTTGAAGGTCAGTCAGCGGGCTATGCAACGGGGAAAAACGCAATTGGGGACGCTGGGCGCAGGAAATCACTTCATTGAGGTGAATGTTGTTGCAGAGGTGTTTGACGACGAAGCAGCGCAAGTGATGGGATTGGAAAAAGGCAACCTTGCTGCCCAGATCCATACCGGCTCGCGCGGGTTCGGTCACCAGGTTTGCACGGACTATGTCCGCCAGTTGCAGGATTATGTAAATCGGAAGAAGATCCAATTACCCGACCGGCAATTGGTCTATGCGCCAATCGACTCGCAGGAGGGACAGGATTATCTCGGTGCGATGCGTTGCGCGGCCAATTTTGCCTTTTTGAATCGCCAGTTGTTGGCCCATCATTTACGCCGGGCTTTCGAGGCCGTTTTAGCGGGAAAGGTGCCGGACTGGTACCTGACCCAGGTTTATGATATTGCCCATAATATTGGGAAATTCGAGGAACACCTTGTCGAAGGAAAGTTGATTCGTCTATGCGTCCATCGCAAAGGCGCAACGCGAGCATTTGGACCCGGCTCTCCAGGGTTACCGGCAGAGTATCTGGAGATCGGTCAGCCTGTCCTGGTGCCCGGGTCAATGGGGACGGCTTCCTGGGTGCTCGTGGGGACTGAAACAAGTATGAAGCGGTCTTTTGGCAGTTCCTGTCATGGAGCGGGGCGCGTGATGAGTCGTTCCCAGGCAAAGCGGGAAGTCCGGGGGGAGAACTTGTTACAGCAGCTGGAGAAAGACGGGATTGAAATCCGGGCAGGATCGCTGAGAGGTTTGGCCGAAGAAGCGCCTGAAGCCTATAAAGATGTAGATCGGGTTGTGGATAGCGTGGTCGGTGCGGGTTTGGCTCGGAAGGTGGCCCGGTTGGAGCCCATCATAGTGATTAAAGGTTAATCCCAGGCATAGATTGGGTTGCTGAAGATCCAACCTCTGAGCTTGCCTTTGTAAGGGATGAAGGCTTCCGCCCGATAAATTCCAGGTTCTGTTGTCAGGTGTGTGCAGACTTCCCGATTGGTCCATTCCTTGATCTGCCAGCCGTCTTTGATCAACCGGCAGGTTGCTTTGTGGGGAAGGCGAATTTGAAAGGACAGGCCACCTTTAATTTTAATCTGGTCCCCCATAATAAACATCCCATCATCGTTATGGACTGTGAACCGGAAACCGTCCGTTTTGGCCGGCAAGTCATAGGCCACAAAGCAGTGTCCGCTTCGCAGGGCTTCCAGAACCTGCTTGCGGTCCTCAGGAAAGACACCGGAGAGGGGCTTGGGGAGCAATAGATGCGTTGTGATGCTCTTAAAGTGGTGCAGATAGGGGTAGAGTTTGACCTTGAACGGCCCAAATTTCTTGACCAGTTCGTGCGCGTCCACACCACCAACAGCCACAATCGGTCGTCTGCGGTTTGCAATGAGACCATCCCATAAGGAAAGTGTCCGCTCCAGGGGGCCCAAAGTCATCCGCTTGGGGAAAAGAGCGTTAACGATGGCAGCCGCGAGTGTGGGAGAAACGGATTTAAATTCGCTCATCTGGTTCCAGAGTTCAATGCCTGTAAAATTCTTAATCTCCCAATCCTGCCAGGAATAAGCGCGCTCATTGAACCGCTCCAAAGGATCTTCAATGGGGTGGGCAATAAAAGACAGACCCTCATTACGACGGATCTGATCGATTAAACGCTGCGGGTCTGCTGCAAATGGCGCCAACTCCTTTCCTGCGCCGATTGCCAGCATGTGGCTGCCCGGCGGGTTTAACAGTCGATTATGGATTTCTTCACCCACGAGGAGCATGACCTGTTTTGCGCCATTGCTGTAATAACCATCCAGTCCGCTGACCCAAATATTGTGGTCAGTTGTTATAATTGCATTTAGGCCGGCTTTCTCTGCGGTTTTGACTAGGTCAGCATGACTGGCGTTGCCATCGGAGTAATTGGTGTGGATATGCAGGGCAAGTTTGATTTCATTCATTGGGTTGACTGTTTTTTGAAATTATGGGTATAATTCTCCCAGTTCAAGGAGGCTTGTGTGGTCAATACTTTTCATATCGCATTGATTATAACGTCAATTGCTTTGATAGCCAGCATTATTCTGCAAAGCAAGGGCGTTGGTCTTGGTGGTTTATCCGGCGGTGGGATGGACACGGGTGGGGTCTATACTAAACGGCGAGGCATTGAAAAGGTATTATTCTGGATTACGATCGTTTTAAGCGCTGTCTTTTTTGTTTTGACTATCGTTACGATCCTAGTGATGGGATAAACCGGGTGCAAGTTAGATTACCCTGGCGAATATTAATTCTCTAGCAAAGGAAAAGGGCAACTCGCCAAAAAGGGTTGCCCTTTTATCTTAAAAACTATGAAAAAATTTCGATGGCAGCTTTTGATCATATTGGTCACCGGTTTGGTTGTTGGGGTTTTATTGATTCTGCAACAAATGGATACCGGTGAGGAGGCCGCAACAACGCCTGCCCCGATTAGCGGGGGTGTTTACACAGAGGCATTGGTCGGAGAATTTCTCCGCTTAAACCCTTTCCTTGATTTGTATAATCCTTCCGATCATGCGGTGGGCCAGCTGCTCTTTAATGGGCTGATCAGGTTTGATTCCGAAGGCATCCCGCAAGCCGACCTCGCCGATTCGTGGGGAATTTCCCAGGATGGCACAGTCTACAATTTTAGCCTCCGAACGGACGTTCTCTGGCATGATGGCGAGCCGTTCACGAGCGCAGATGTTCTTTACACCATTGGCCTTCTTCAAAGCCAGCATGGCCTGGTCCCTGAGGACATGCGGAATTTGTGGGCTGAGGTGGAAGTAGTGGTCCTCTCCGACTCTCAAATGCAATTTCTGCTCCCTGAACCGTACGCGCCATTCCTGGACTTCCTGGCCTTTGGTATCCTGCCCGAGCATGTTCTGGGTGGAATGGATCTGGATCAGATCATAGACGACCCTTATAACCTCGCACCCATTGGCACCGGTCCATTCCGGTTCCAACGGTTGCTGGTGGAAAATGATCAGATCGTCGGTGTGGTTCTTGAAGCGTTTGACGCTTATTTCCTCGGGCGACCCTATCTGGATGAATTTATTTTCCGCTATTATCCAACATCTCAAGAAGCACTAACGGCATATCAAAATGGCGAGGTGGAGGGTATTGGTGATGTGGACCCATCCATCCTGAGTGAAGTCCTGGCGGAACCTGAGTTATCCACATATACAGCCCGGGAACCTATGTTAACGATGGTCTACCTTAACCTGGACAACCCTGAAGTGGGATTCTTGCAGAATGCTGATTTCCGGAAGGCTTTGATGCAGTCCATCAATCGGGATCTGATCATAGAGAAAATCTACGGCGGTCAGGCTGTCAAAGCCAACGGGCCGATCATGCCCGGGACATGGGCTTATTATAGTGACCTGGAAGTAATCGATTATGATGCGCTTCAGGCAAAGACGTTGTTTAACGCGACCGGTGTGACGGTTGACCCGGAAACCGGCGAGAACGTCTCGAGCGATGGCCTGGATGTGGCAGTTGATTTGTTATATCCGGATACCGAAACGCATGCGCAAATGGCTGAATTGATCAAAGCCGATTGGAAAGCTTTGGGTATTGCTGTGACTTTGGTTGCCAAGCCCTATGAAGATGTCCTGGCGGACCTGACAGCACGGGAATACCAGACAGCTTTGGTGGATATCAACCTGACCCGGTCACCTGATCCGGACCCGTATCCCTTCTGGGGACAGGCGGAAATGCAAAACGGTCAAAATTACGCTGAATGGGATAACCGCTCTGCCAGTGAATACCTTGAACAGGCACGCATGACCGTCGATATG
>DPKV01000002.1 GCA_003542325.1 Anaerolineaceae bacterium | reverse complement strand
ACCCGCCCGAACCTGCCTCCACCGTCCAGCCCACGAAAATGGATGTGACTGCCGCAACTGCCGCGCCCACGCCCACCGCAACACCCGACCTGCGCCTCACCCCAGAGGACTGGCAGGAATGGCCGATCCTCCCCGAGCTCAGCCCTGCGATGCAGGTCGTTTTCGAGCAGGGCCAGGCGATGGGACGGGACCCGCATGTCTTTTCCGTCCTTGGCGATTGCCAGAGCGCGCCGACCTACTTCCTCGCGATGTATGACGAGGACCGCTACACCCTCACTGAGGATCAGGAAGCTCTCCAGAAGACAATCGACTGGTACGCCGGTTCCTTCGCCCACCGCAGCGTGACGGTCGAAAACGGATTGAACGCCGCCAGCGCCCTCAATCCCCTCTGGGCCATGACCCACGAGGACTGTGAATCCAACGAGACCCCCGTGGCATGCGAAATCCGCTTGAGCAACCCCTCCCTGATTCTTGTCAGCCTGGGGACGAACTGGCTGCCCTCCGCTTCCTACGAAGACTACCTAAACTACCTCAACCTGATCGTGGATATCATACTCGAACAGGGTGTGATTCCCGTCCTCTCCACCAAAGCCGATAACGGCGAAGGCGATTACAACCGCAACCTCGCCATGGCACAGGTGGCCTACGACCGGCAGCTCCCGCTGTGGAACTTCTGGGCGGCGGTCAAAGACCTGCCAAACTATGGCCTCGACAAGGACCGCCAAAATGCGTACTTGAACTATAAGGGTTGGGATATCCGCAACCTCTCCGGCCTGGAACTGCTGGACACCCTGCGGCGGCAGTTGAACCTGGAATCATAATCCTGATGGAACCTTATGACTGAAGAAACCACCTCACAAGAAACAAATACTGCCGGAAAATTCCTGAGAAACGTCCTTCTTAAGGGACTCCTGCTGTTCCTGATCCTGAACTTTGTCCTGGCTTTCATCCCACAGGGTAACGCTGTGGGAAAGCTTTCCCTCTACAACATCCTGTGGCCCGGGCGCGTGCGCCTGCCTTTTGGCGAGAACCCACAGGAAGCCTATAACCTCAGTCTCTATGACCTGGAAGCGATGTTCGCCAGCCATGAGATCAACGCCGGGGCCAAACCCGCTGACGAATTCCGCATCATTCTGATCGGAGACAGCGCCACCTGGGGCACTTTGCTCGAGCCTGGAGACACCCTGAGCGGCCTAATTGATCAGGCCGGTCTGATAGATGAAAACGGCAAGACGGTTCGGGCTTATAACCTAGCCTATCCCTCCATGTCGATCACCAAGGACCTGATGATCCTTGAAAAAGCCCTGCAATACGAGCCCGACCTGATCGTCTGGCCCGTGACGCTGCAATCCTTCCCCCGCGCCATCCAGATTGAAACCCCGTTGGTCGCCAACAACCCGGAAAGAATTAGGGCATTGATCGTTAATCTGGGCCTGACCCTCAGCCTGGACGACCCACAATTCGTCGACTCAACCTTCATGAACCGGACCCTGATCGGCAGGCGGCGGGCCATCTTTGATGCCCTCCAGCTCCAATTTTATGGCCTCAAGTGGGCTGCCACCGGGATCGACCAGACTTACCCGGAAGATTACACCCCTGCTCAGCGCGATTTTGAGGCAGGCGATGATACATTCCAGGGGTGGCAGGAGGCGGATTTCACTGCGGACCAGCTCGCCCTGAAAGTCCTTGATGCAGGCGCTGCTCTCGCCGGAGATATACCGATTTTGGTGGTCAACGAACCCATCCTGATCAGCGAGGGAGAGAACAGCGATATTCGCTATAACTTCTTCTATCCCCGCTGGGCATACGACATCTATCGCCTGGCGATGAACCAGGCCGCGGAAAATGCGGCCTGGACTTATGTGGACCTGTGGAATGTCGTCCCGCAGGCGGAATTCACCAACTCCGCCGTCCATCTGACCCCGGTGGGTTCCCGTGTGTTCTTTGATGCCCTCCAACCTGCATTGGTGGAAGCAACCGGCTCAGTAGTGGTAAAATAACACCCGTCTGTGTGGTTCACCCACATCGCTCAGAACCCGAATTAAGGAGAAAGACCAAGCGCATGAAGACTGAAATTATTAAAAAACTTACTGATTACCTAAAGAATGAGGTCCTCCAACAGCCCGACCGCGAAATAAAAGCCGACGAAGCGTTGATCTCCAGCGGCCTGATCGATTCCTTCAGCCTGGTGGATGTCGCCTTGTTTGTGGAAGACAACTTCGGCGTCGCAATCGATGACACGGAGTTGAACGCTGAGACCTTCGATACCCTTGATGCGCTGGCCGACCTGGTCATCGCCCGCAAGGAAGACTGAATGCAGACCTTTCACCACATCTTAAAATCCCACTATGAAAACCGGCCGGATGAGGTTGCGATTTACCTTCAGCATGCCGGAGAAGAAGACAGACCCATCACCGTCCGGGGTATGCTCACCCGGGCGGTCGCTGCGCAACAACGTCTGGAAACCGAAGGCGTCCAACCCGGCGAGGTGGTCCTGCTGATCTTTCAGCACGGCGAAGACCTGATCACCACCTATTTCGGGGCGATCCTCCACGGCGCAATCCCCTCCATTATGCCCTATCTGACCGAGAAGCTCCAACCGGAACGCTATCGCAAAGACCTGGCCTCCCTGATCGAGGTAACCCAGCCGGCTGCCATCTTCACCTACGGCGAATTTGAGTCTGAAGTGCGTTCTGCACTAATTGAAGGCGATTCCGTCCGGACCGTCATGCTGGCAGAAGACCTCGGCGAGGGTACGGAGCCGGTTTTTGACCTTGAGCGGCGGAAACCGGAGGACATCGTCCTGCTGCAGCACTCCTCAGGCACCACCGGGTTGCAGAAAGGCGTCGCCCTTTCCCATCAATCGGTACTGAACCAGATCACCACCTATGCGGATGTCCTGCATATTACAGATGAAGATATCCTGGTAAGCTGGCTGCCGCTGTATCATGATATGGGGTTGATCGCCGGCTTCCTGATGCCCATCCTGTACGGCCTCCCCCTGGTCCTGATGTCCCCCTTTGATTGGGTCCGCGCACCTTACCGCCTGATGCAGGCTGTGAGTCACTATAAAGGCACCCTCGTCTGGCTGCCGAACTTCGCCTATAATTTCTGCGCCACCAAGATCCGAGCCCGTCATATGGACGGTGTGGACCTCAGTTCATGGCGCGCTGTGATCAACTGCTCGGAGCCAATGCGCAGCGAGAGCCACCAGCTTTTCCTGGAAGCCTTCACGCCTTATGGATTCAATCCAAAGGCCATCGCCACCAGCTATGCGATGGCGGAGAACACGTTTGCAGTGACCCAGGGTGGGATCGACTCCCCCGTCACCACTGACCCGGTCGACCGGGACTCGCTCCAAATTGACCGCATTGCCCGCCCGGCCATTCCCGGCAAGCCCTCCATTATAATGGTCTCCGCCGGCAAGCCGATTCCCAACACACAGGTCAAGATGGTGGACCCGAAAGGGAACACATTGCCGGACCGCCATATCGGGGAGATTGCCCTGTTTTCCAACTGTATGTTGACCGAATATTATCACCGCCCCAAAGCCACCCAGGATGCTTTCCTGGAAGGCTGGTACCTGACCGGGGATTATGGCTATATGCTGGATGGAGAAGTTTACATCACCGGACGCAAAAAGGACCTGATCATCGTGGGCGGTAAGAACATCTATCCCCAGGACATTGAACGGATCGGCATGACCGTTCCGGGTGTCCATCCCGGCCGGGCTGTCGCCTTCGGGATTTTCTCCCAAAAAGCGGGGACTGAAGAGGTCGTTTTGGTTGC
>DPKV01000159.1 GCA_003542325.1 Anaerolineaceae bacterium | reverse complement strand
GGAAGGACGTGTCTGCGCCGCTGCCGGGTGTCATTGTGGCGATCCTGGTCAAACCGGGCGATAAAGTCTCCCGCGGCCAGGAGCTTTGTACGCTGGAAGCGATGAAAATGAAGAATGCGATCCGAAGCAGCCGGGAGGGAACGATTGCCTCTGTGGATGTTGCGGTGGGGGACCAGGTTTCGCATGGCCAGGTCCTGATGACCTTTAGCGAATAAGGGAAATCTTTATGGACCTTTCATTCTTACTTGAAGAATTGACACGAGGTTTCACCAGCTTTACCTGGGGCAATGCTGTGATGATCCTGGTGGGGGTAGTATTGATCACCCTGGCCGTGGTAAAGGAATATGAGCCGGTCCTGCTCCTGCCGATCGGGTTTGGCTGTATCATGGCCAATATTGGGATGTCCGCTGATACCGGTTTTATGAAAGTGATTTACGATGCCGGGATCAAGACGGAACTTTTCCCGTTGTTGATCTTTGTCGGTGTTGGTGCAATGATCGATTTCAGNNGCCGGGCAGTTCGGTATCTACGGCACGTTATTACTGGCCCTGCTGTTGGGCTTTCCACTGAACGAAGCTGCATCCATCGGTGTGATCGGCGCGATTGACGGACCGACGGCGATCTTCGTGGGGAGCAAGCTGGCGCCGGATTTGCTGGCGCCGATTGCGGTGGCAGCCTATTCCTATATGAGCCTGATCCCCATCATCCAGCCGCCGATCATGAAATTGATGACCACCCGCAAAGAACGCCTGATCCGGATGGAATATACCCCCCGGCCTGTTTCAAGGTTAACACTGGTGGTCTTCCCGATCTTTGTCACCGTCGCTGTGAGCCTGGTGGCCCCGGACGCCGCACCTTTGATCGCGTCTTTGATGGTGGGAAACCTTCTGCGGGAAAGCCTGGTGGTGGACCGTTTGAGCAAGGCTGCCCAAAACGAGATCATCAATATCGCAACGTTGTTCCTGGGATTAGCCATTGGGGCGACCATGAAGGCGGAATCTTTCCTGAACCTGCAAACATTAATGATTTTGGGGTTGGGTTTGATCGCCTTTATTTTGGATACGGTCGCCGGATTGCTTTTCGGAAAACTCATGTGTGTTTTTAGCGGCGGTAAGATCAACCCATTGATCGGTGCCTGTGGGATCAGCGCTTTCCCGATGGCGGGACGGCTCGCGGCCAGGATGGCTCAGGAAGAGGATTTTGAGAACTTTATCCTGATGCATGCCATGGGCGCCAATACGGCTGGGCAGTTGGGCAGTGTGATCGCCGGCGGTTTGCTCCTGGCGCTGGTGTCAGCGTTGTAGGCTGGAACACTTTACAAAATAAAATGACGCCCCTCATGAGGCGTCATTTTTTATTCTTTAAATTTAATATTCGGGGTCAATAACAAGGTAAGGTATTCCGACATAAGAACCCTCACCCAAGTCATTCTTTTATTCCTTTTCTTCCCGCAGGTCTTTTGGTTTCCAAAAACCGACCAGTTCTCCCATGGTTTCCAGAGAGATATCCTTCCAATCCTCCAGGACGAGGACGAGATATCCCAGACCCGCTGTTGGTACAGCTTCAATCTCTCCGCCAATCATCTGCAGATAGGCTTCCAGGCCGGGATTATGGGCAACGACCAACACGGTGTTATGTTTGTTGTTGACTCCTTTTAGGGTATCAATAAAGGCCTGCGGTTCACCCATATAAAGGTTATCGGCGACAATTTCCTTGCCATCGAATTCCAAATCTTTCTTGAGTATCTTGACGGTTTCGAGTGTCCTGACAGCGGGTGAGGAAATGATCACATCAGGGACCAGGTTGTTTTCCTTGATGACTTTTGCGATCCGTTTGGTGTCTTTCTTCCCACGCTTTTTGAGCGGACGTTCGAGGTCGGAAAGCTTGTCATCCTTCCAGCTTGATTTGGCATGGCGCATCAACAAGAGTGTTTTCATTCGCTTGCTCCTAAAGTCGGTTCTCAATACAACTCAATATCATATCATAATTTATGGAAGAGATTATGCAGTCGTACCAGGTTCTTGTTAACGCTTAGCCATGAATTAATATTTTCCCCCATTCCAGCGAGCTGATGGTGGGAATTTTGGGAAGGTGCAATATTTTTGTTTGTGGGGTTATAATATGAATACTCTTTGTGTGCCACCAGAAAATATCATTTTTATAATCACAGGGCTTCGGTGCGACGCGAGAGGACAAAAGGAAATTTTATGACAGTGGTTTTTCGATCCCAGACGCAAATTCATTGGACCGGCGTCCTGACCAGTTCGACCAGGGGGTTTGTTTAATCATGCGCCGTCAACAGCAAAATATTTCTTTTGTGGCCATCATTGGGATTCTCATGAGTATTGCTTTTTTCTTTTCCCAGCAAATCAATAATCAGGCTGAGGGTCAAGACCTGATGGATACGAGCCTGCCTAAAGTGGAAACTATGGAAGATATCCCGGATTGCTCAACGGAACTGGATGAGGTTGCCAAGGTTGCCTGTTATGCTCAGGCAGCGACCCTATCCGACCAGTTGGTTAAGGCTAAAGTAGAGGCTATTCTGGCTCTTGAGGCTGATACAGGAAATCGGATGTCTTTCATCGAAACGCAATCCTCCTGGGAGGGATCGCGAAATGCGGATTGTGCCTTTGTGGCTGAACTTGCAGAGGACACGGACGATGCGGAAACCGCCAGAAACGTCTGCCTGCTGGATCATAATCTGGAACGAAATTCTCTTCTGAAAGCATTGATTTGCGATTATTACGATTCATCCGTTTGCGACCCCTCAGATATCCCATAAACCAATCATAAAGATCCAGGGGAATGGCAATGACCTTAGAAAATATTGAAAACCCGATTTCCCAACGAACAGTGCTGACCGATGATTTTCGCAGGCCGCAGTTCCATTTCCTGCCGCAAAAAACTGGATGAATGACCCGAATGGGTTGTGTTATTTTCAGGGGCGGTATCACCTGTTTTATCAAATGAATCCCTACGGGCCACTGTGGGGATTTATGCATTGGGGACATGCCAGAATTGGCATTGGATAAGTGTGGCCGATTAATCAGTCGACCCGCGAGAGAATATAAACAGTTGCGGATGACTCCATATACGGAGAAAGACCTGACACTAAATGCCGGTGAGCGTTTATCTTTGCCGGTCAGCGGAAGGCAGCTTGAAGTGGTATTGACGGTTCAACGCGGGGAAGGGGTGTTTGAATTAGGGATCGCTGCGTCGTCTGATGAAAATGAAGTCACTCTGCTCGGATGCGATCCACAGACGGGAAAGGTCTGGTTGGACACCACCCGGTCAAGCCTGTCCAATGAAGTGATGACAGGGGTACAGGAGATTTCCGTCCCAAATCCAGAAGAGGAGTATGTTCAACTGCGGGTGATATTGGATGGCTCGGTTATTAAGGTTTGGGTGGATGACGCCTTCTCACTGTCAGGGCGGATTTACCCAACGCTGGGAAGTTCGCAAACCGTTTATATGGCTGCAAAACAGGAAAATATCCGGATCAGTGGCCTCTCTGTCTGTCAATTGGGCAGCATTTGGAAGGAAAATTGAGACAAAAGGGACTTTCGGGGAAATTGAGTATTAAGTGTTTGATAATATTAAAATAAATTTATAATCCGAAATTAAAGCCTGAAAAGAGACGTATTTTTCCCTTACTTATTCTGTTTTGGAGAATATATTATGTTAAATTAATAACATCATTTAATGAATTTCTATCTGGCTTAATATCGAACGGTTTTCATGCTTATTTTTGATAACATGCCGGAGAAGAAGATTTTTGAGGTGTGTTGAATTATGTGCATATATTGCAGAATTGCTACAGGGGAATTGCCGGCCAGTGTCGTCTATGAAGATGATTACACTATGGCTTTCCTGGATATTCAGCCGATCAATCCGGGCCATGTGCTGGTTATTCCAAAAAAGCATGCAAGTACTTTGATGGACCTTTCAGCAGACGACGCTGCCCACATGATGGTGGTAGGGCAAATCATCGATAGAGCCTTAAATTGGAGTGACCTGAAGTGTGAAGGGGTTAACATTTTTCTTGCTGACGGCCGGGTGGCCGGACAGGATGTCGCACATATCCATTTACACGTCTTCCCCCGTTTTCAGGGAGATGGGTTTGAGCTGAAAATTGATCCAGACAGCCGTAAACCGCCCAGCAGGGAAGAGCTAAGCGAAAACGCCATCAAGCTCAAACAGGCGATTAGCGCTTTGCATTATGCGCAAACAGAGGATTGACAAATAAGAAACAGGGCAGCAGATCATCGCTGTCCTGTTTTGTTTTAATGATGGTGGGTAAAGCGTAAGGTCAGGAATTAGCAGATTTTCGTCGCAAGATCGCGTACACAATCACTCCCAGGATCCCAAGAAAGCTGCCCAGAATGGCAGACCAGGCCCATTTTGGAAGTTGAATGAACCCTTCCGGGAGTGGCTCAGGGGGCACTTTTGCCTGCTCCCAATTTACCTGATAGGCTTTCGCTCTACTCATGTCCGCACCTGAAAAATCCGCGCCTGTGACATTTACGCCTGCGAACCGCGAATTTGCGAGGTTGGCGTTTGTCAGGTTTGCATTGCACAAGTTCGTCCCGAACAGGCCAGCCTGGCGCAGGTTCGCGCCATGGAAGTCCGCCTCCTCAGCATTCGCACCGACCAGAGCGCTCTCGCTCAGGTCAGCCTCAGCGAAACAGGCTTTAACCAGGTCGCCGTTGACAATTACCGTACGGTCAACGGCGGCTCCGGTTGCATTTGTTTTATAGAAGTTGGGTGAAATCAACAAGCCGTGGGAAAGGTTGGCATTCTTCAAATTGGTTTTTCGAAAGATTGCGCCCGTCGCATGCAGGTTGTCCAGTTGAAGCCCCTCCAGGTTCGCTCCTGACAGGTCCTTTTTTGCCTGGAGGGCCTGGCGCGCTTCATTCACAGATTCAGGTTGAATAACTTCCGACGCTTTCTTCTCGATCTTGATCTCGCTGGTCATTTTTATCATCCTTTGAATTTGATTGTGAAGTGTCATCATCAATTCGTCTGGATTTGCCCATCCCACTGATCACCTGGCGGAGTTTGGGGCGACCCCGATAGTTGACCTGGCCCAAACCTGAAATGGTAATATCCAGATCGTCTTCTGCCCAGACTTTGGCATTGCCCTGGCCGGAAATCGCCACCCGGACTGATTTGCTGACCAGGTCAGCCGCATCATAATCGCTGGAGCCGGAGATGCGGACATGTTGGTTATCGGCTCTGCCTGCCGCATTAAATTCTCCCCGTCCGCTGATGTTGACCTCCAACGCATCGCAATTGAGATGGTCAAAATCCAGGTTGCCCATGCCGGAGATGTTTAATTTGAAATGATCAGTCTCCAGTGAAGGGCAGGATAAATGGCATTGTCCGCTAATGTTGATTTTGTGCAAATTGACAAAGGTGAGGTAGTAATTGACCTTATGTCCCTTATGGGAGAGGATGGAAGAAAACACCTTGCCAATTCGGTTAAACCAGTCGTCGTCAACGCCAAGAACGAGCGTATCGTCCTGGACTTCTGAGATCAGCTCAGCCATTAATTCGGCGTCCGCTTCAATGGTCAGCGATTCATGATCACCCTGGGTCAGGATCAGATTACCAAAATCCTTAAACCTTATTTTATCAAAACTCTGAATAACACGAGTCTCTTTTTCCATCGGATTTCCTTTCTTTATGAGAAAATATTTCAAAAAGAGTATATCATAAAACTCAGGAAATCAAAAGTTAAGATTAAAATAATTAAAAATTCTACAACGAACCTTTGTGATATCTAAATACAAAATTGATATAATGAATGTTATCCTTTTGCTCCCGAAGAGGGAGTGGGTTCAAGGGGCTGATTCGTCTCAGGGACAAATATAATTCCCTCCCAGACGGATTTGGCCCAGTCCAGATCTTTAGGATCATCCAAAAAGAAGCCGGTTTGCAGGCAGGAGGTATCGCTGGCAGTAAAGGTGACAAGGGAGAGACGATCACGGGCATTGGTGGCTTGCAATACCTCGGTAAAACCCAGTCCAACCACCTCGCCTTTGGTGGAGACGAAAGTTTCCAGGGTTCGCTCAGGCATTTTTTGTTGGATCTGGGCAAGTAATTCCAGTTTACTTACGCCTTCCGGGAGGCTGAAGGCGGCAATGGCAACGGTGACACCGGTTTTCCAAAAGATCAGTTTATCATCCTCGATCCGGTGTTCCATTTCGTCCGGAAGGTTGATAAGCCATTCGGGTGTAATTTGAAATGCCATACATTCCTTTCATTATCAGGAGCGAATGTTGTCTATTGATTACGCTTCACATTATAATCAAGACAGGTTAATTATACCTGTCTCTTTGATGTTGACGGAAGGCTGGCAGAGGAAAGTATTCATGGATGATCCCGCAGGACCGATTGAGCATTTTGAATGGGGACAATATCGAGTCATGGGAAAAATCCATTCCGCTGAGGGTGAAGGTGCGGGGAAGGATATTTGTCTGTTGAAAGGTGAAGTGCGACCCTGGGCTGCCCGGAAAGGGCATCGGCTGACGCCTGATATGGTCGCTGTGGTATTTGAGCAGGGCGTATCCACCCTTGTGATCGGAAACGGTGTTCGGGGCCGGCTTAAGGTGACGGGAAAGACGCGCCGTGCCATCCAGCAGGCGGGGATAAAAAAATTAATTGTTGAGACCACACCGGAAGCCTGTGCGACGTACAACCGTCTGTTCCAGTCGGGAGAGTCTGTGGCGCTGTTGGCGCATGGCACCTGTTGAAGATTTTTGCCAGACTATTTTTAAACTACCTGGTTGATACCCAATAGCCGGGACAAACATAACTGATGAATAGAAGAATAAGGAGTATTGCATGACAACCACACCCCCACGTTGGGACCTTTCGAATGTCTATCCGGGATTGGATTCCCAGGAATTAATCGGTGACTTCGAATGGGTTAAGAACCACGCAGAAGCATTACTTCAGCGCTACGAGGAAGAATTCGTCCAAATGGACACGAACAGCCCTTCTGAGAAGATCAATCAGGCCCTGAGCCTGATGGTTGATGAAGTAAATGCCCTGTTGGAAAAAGCGTTCACCATTAACGCCTATTTGAGTTCCTTTACGACAACCGATTCATTCAATCAGGAAGCCGCTCGCCTGGATTCCAGGTTTGACCAGGTGATGGTCGGTGTTCAGAAAGTGAGTGTGCTGCTGCAGGCCTGGGTGGGAACATTTAAAGATGTTTTGCCGAAGGTATTGGCGTTGGGTAACAGTGCCGGTGAACATGCTTTTCCGATTATCGAGATGGCGGAACAAAGCCAGTATATGATGAGTGAGCGGGAAGAAGTCCTCGCGAATGAACTGAACCTTTCTGGCGCAGCAGCCTGGTCGAAGCTGCAGGGCGTTGTGACCAGTCAAAAAACGGTGGAGTTTGAGCTGGGTGGAAAGATCCAAACATTACCGATGCCGGCGCTGATCAACCTCCATTCTCATCCGGACGAATCAGTCCGGAAACGGGCCTACGAGGCGGAGATGGCAGCCTGGGAGTCCGTCAAGGAACCGCTGGCAGCCTGTATGAACGGGATCAAAGGATGGGTAAATACTCTGAACGTTCACCGGGGTCGAAAGAATGCGATTGAGGAACCGATTGATCAGGGACGGATCGACCCAGAAACTCTGGATGCCATGATGGGTGCAATGAAAGATTCGTTCCCGACTTTCCGCAGGTATTTCAAGGCAAAGGCAGCCCGGTTTGGACAGGACGCGCTGCCCTGGTGGAACCTGTTCGCTCCTGTTGGGAAAATTGAGAAAGAATACAGTTTTCCTGAGGCGGCTGATTTTATCCTTAAGAATTTCGAGACTTTTTCGCCTGAATTGCGTGATTTCGCGAAAAACGCGTTTGATAATAATTGGATTGATGCTGAACAGCGGCCAGGGAAACGGGGCGGGGCTTTCTGC
>DPKV01000178.1:8690-12390 GCA_003542325.1 Anaerolineaceae bacterium | reverse complement strand
TTATCGAGCAGATGACCGACCAGGATAATGCCATCGCACACTACACCTGCAATCCGGATCTGTCCTGGGTACCTGATCCCCCACCCCAGCCGGTGATCCGCAAGACGCTGGTCTCAGCCGACCGGGATATTCGCTCTGAGGATATTCCCCTCCTGATCGAAAAGTTCAATGCGCCGGCCGGAGATTGGGAATCCGGCGCGATTGCCTGGGTGGCGAAACGGAACAACCTGCCCTGCCTGATCCTCCGGGGAGTATCAGACCTTATTGACCCACAAGGAGGAGAAGCCTACGGCAATTACGCCTTCTTCGAGGAACAGACCCTGCTGATCATGGATGAATTTATTCAGGTTTTGCCCACCTGGTTGGCGGCTTTTAATAACCAAAAGAAATTATAAATTGGAGATTTCCAACCCTAGAATTTTAATTATGTTGGGGTCATCTCCCTTAAACGAACATTTACGCAGATTCTCCTAAAGCCGAAAATCTAAAATACTGGGAGGAAGAAATAAATTACGAGAATGTTTCTGATATTTTTTCCTCTAATTTTTTCCTATCCCATAATTGAATGGAATTTGCTTGAGCCAATTCAATCGCAGCTTTCGTAAATATATTATTTGTGATTACAAGTCCTTTTTGACAATCATAATATTTTATTCCTGCAACAATTTCTTGTATGGCAGAGTTTGAAACGGGATTTGCATAACACTTCGCTTGAATGCCAATTTTTCTTCCATCTTTTTCTGCAATTATATCTACTCCAAAATCATGTGAATATTGAGTAACATTGGCAATGTAACCCATTTTGCAAAAGATTTTTGCTATGAATTCTTCAAATTCTTCACCACTCATTAGGTCCACATCAGATAAGGTATAACCTTTCTGGATTTTTACTGGCTTTTTCTTTCAAGGGAACTCAAGGTAATGGTGGGTTTGCGGGTGGCCACGGAGGGCCACCCCTACACAATTCTTTATCGGACAGCGGTCAGTGGAGAAGCGGCCCAACCTTCTAAAATTTCTTTCCTTTGTGTCCCTTTGTGCCCTTTGTGGTTAATATCCTTTCCGAGACTGCCACGCCTCCTTCGTCGGCTCGCAGAGACATACAAAGAAAACACCCTCCACGACTTTCTTCGCAGAAGGTGTTTTGCTTATCAAAAATAAACAGAGGCTTAATGTCCCAGTTTGGCACGTTCCTCATCTACAATGCTGTGATCCAATTTCTGGAACAAGGGCGATGGCTGCAAAAATGTTTTCCCCGGCGCTAATTCGACCGGCTCCCAGAGGTCTATGCTTTTCGCCGTCATTGAGTCTCCCGGCTCATACAACATCACGGTATGGGTACTCAGGTCGTCAGCCACTTCCCGGGTGATCAATTCACCAAAAAGCGGCTTGTCATAGCCGAGGAATTGTTGCAGTTTTTCGCTGGTATGCGGCAGGAAGGGTGAGAAGAGCAGTTTTAACCAATCGATCGCCTGCATCGCGGTGAAAATGGATTTGGCAGCCTGATCCTTGTCCTGTTTGATCTCAAACCAGGGGGCAGACGTATCCAAATATTTATTGACCTCAGTCGCCAGCCGCATCGTTTCCGAAAGCGCGGCGCGGAGCTTCACAGCTTCCATCAATTCGGCTACGCTCGTAAAGCCGGCCTTGATCGTCTCCAGCAGCACCACGTCCTGTTCCCGCAGTTCACCCGGTTCGGGGACTTTCCCCTCCCAGTTCTTATAGGCGAAGGCCAGTACACGGTTAGCCAGGTTGCCCCAGGTGGCGACCAGCTCGTTATTGTTCCGCTGGTAGAATTCTTCCCAGTCCCAATCCGAGTCCCGGGTCTCGGGCATATTTACCGTTAAATAATAGCGCATCGGGTCCGGGTCATAACTTTCCAGAAAATCCAGTCCCCACACCGCCCAATTCTTGGAACCCGAGAGCTTCCTGCCCTCCAGGTTCATGAACTCATTAGCCGGGACATCATAGGGCAGCACCAGCGGTTCTGGCTGGGCATTACCCATCCTGGCGTCAAAGGACTCGCCCACACCGATCAGTTCAGCGGGCCAGATGATGGCATGGAAGGGGATGTTATCCTTCCCAATGCAATAAAGGGTTTCCGCTTCGGGGTTGGTCCACCAATGCCGCCAGGCATCCGGCTCCCCATGCAGCAATCCCCACTCCACCACACTGGAAAGATAGCCGATCACGGCTTCAAACCAGACATACATGCATTTCCCTTCCCATCCCTCCACCGGGACGGGGATGCCCCAGGATAAATCCCGGGTGATCGGACGGCCGTGCAGCCCTTCGGTCTCGATCTGCCCCAATGACTGCCGGACGACGTTCGGCCGCCAATAATCCTGCCGCTCCCGCAGGAAATCCGCCACCCGGTCCTGTAATTTTTCAAGGTCCAGGTAGAAGTGCGTCGTTTCCCGCAGTTCGGGCGTCGAGCCGTCAATTTTGGATATGGGATCGATCAGCTTCTCAGCTTCCAGCAGGTGGCCGCAGTTATCACATTGGTCACTGCGCGCGCCGGTCTTCCCGCAGAAATAACAGGTACCTTCCACATAGCGGTCCGGCAGGAAACGTTCCTGCTGCGGAGAGTACCACTGCAATGAACTTTCGGTATAGAGATAACCATTCTCTTTCAACGATAAAAATAACTTTGATGAGACATCGAAATGGTTGCTGGTATGCGTACTGGTGAAAATATCATAGGTCAGCCCCAGTTTTTGGAACAGGGCAATGAAATCCGCGTGGTACTGCTTGTAGACTTCCTCCGGTGTGGTGTTTTCCTCATCCGCCCGGACGGTCACCGGCGTGCCGTGAGAATCGGAGCCGGAGACCATCAGGACATCCCACCCGCGCAGACGATGATAACGGGCAAGGATATCCGCCGGCAGGTAAGCGCCGGTGATATTCCCGACATGGATCCTGGCACTTGCATAAGGCCAGGCAACTGCTACTAACACTGGTTTGGTCATACTGCACCTCAACTTGCTTTATTTCCGATAATGACAACAAAAAAGCTGGCCTCGGCCAGCAGGTCCTCCGGAGGTGACGCGGCACCTCATGTTATGCTTCTGGCAAGCATAACCCCGAAGAACTCAACATGCCCATAATCATCAATGACTTTCTCATCGTGAAAGAATTATACAGGATTATAAGTAATCCTTCAACTGCCGGGCCTTATGCGGGTGCCGTAACTGGCGCAGGGCCTTGCCCTCGATCTGCCGGATACGTTCCCGGGTCAGGCCGAACTTCTGTCCCACCTCTTCCAGCGTGTATGACCGCCCGTTATCCAAGCCAAAACGCATCCGTAAAATGCGGGCTTCACGGGGTGAAAGCGTATTCAACACTTCATCGATCTCATCCCGCAGCATGGACTTGAAGGTCACTTCCATCGGCGTGGGAGTCAGTTCGTCTTCAACAAACATCCCCAATTCCGAATCGTCCTCATCCCCTACGGGCGTTTCCAATGAAAGCGGCAGCCAGGAAATGCGCATCATCCACTGCACCTTGCGGATGTTCACATCTATCTCTTTGGCAATTTCCCTGGCGAAGGGTTTCCGGCCCAAATCCTGTTCCAGCTGGTGGCTGACTTTATACAGTTCCCTGATGCGGTCAATCATGTGGACCGGGATGCGGATCGTCCGGCCCTGGTCCGCAATCGAACGGGTGATCGCCTGCCGGATCCACCAGGTGGCATAGGTTGAGA
>DPKV01000178.1:0-8681 GCA_003542325.1 Anaerolineaceae bacterium | reverse complement strand
ACCACCAGGCGGGTATTGGCCTTGATCAAATGCTCCCAGGCCTGCTCGCCAACCTTGATGATAATCTCCAGCTCCTGGCGCTTTTCATCCGAGATAGGCTTGTCACAATTACTTAGTTCGACCTTTGCTGCCTGGCCGGCTTCAATCTGTTTGGCGAGAGTCCTCTCTTCCTCAACAGAAAGCAGGGGTACCCGTGACATTTCTTTTAAATATAAGCCAACCGTGTCGTCGGAACCGACATGCTCGAAGGACACCAGGTTCTCATCTTCGTCTTCATCCTCCTCAGCAAATTCCTGAGTCAGGGAATCCTGATCCAGAACCTCCACCCCCTGTTTTCGTAAATTGATCATTAAAGAACGTAACGCTACCAGATCTTCATCCCCCTCGGGAAAGACCTCCATCAGGTCGTCAATCGTCAAATAACCCTGTGTTTCGGCGCGGTCAAGAAGAGTCTCTATCGTTTTCTCATCACTGCCACTTTTTCGTTTACCGACCATCCGCTCTTCTCCTCATGGTCAGAATGGATACACTATGGGATCGTTTAACGACAACAAAATAATATCAAGGATTTATTCTTCATCCGCAGCTGCTTCAGGGATCGTTTCCTGATCGCGACTATGTTCGCAGTCCATTTCATTGAGGTCTGCCCCACAAACGACACAAAGACCTTTGCAATCGGGCTTGCACAATCGTTTTATCGGAATCGCCAGGATGAGATATTCGCGATAAAGCGCTGTTAAATCAAGATAACCGTCACCAGGTAAAAGTAAATCGGTTTCCTCTCTTGAACGGGAGGGAAATTGGTATAATTCCTCAAATCCGGTTTCAACCGGCAAGTAAATGTTTTTTAAGCAACGGACACAAGTCGTTTGCAATCTGGCCTGGGTATTAACTTGAAACAATAAACCTTCTCTTGTCCGTGAAATGCGAACCTGGGAATTCAAATCTCTGACAAGAAGGTCATCAATCTCCAAATGATCACACGCAACAGGAATCTCGCGACTGGTGCCAATCGGTTTACTATAGAGATAACCAACGTTCAATCGCAATGGATTATGACTATTATTCACATCGTTCAATTCTGTTTGATTAATGGGTAAGCCAATAACACAAAAGAAATTATAACATGCGGCCCATTGACCGTCAACGAATACCTGATAAATAATATAAACTTTATGGAGGTTCCTTTGCTGCAATCACTCGTCATCGCGTCCGGTAACCCGGGAAAGATCCGGGAGATCAAAGCCATTTTACGAAGCGGCGAGTTTGAAATTGTCTCTGGCCCAGAACTTGGCGTCTTTATGGATGTCAAGGAGACGGGAACAACCTATGCTGAAAATGCCCGTCTAAAGGCCATCGCTTATCAGGCTGCCACAGGGCAGGCTGTCCTGGCAGATGATTCGGGTTTGGAAGTGGACGCCCTGGATGGCGCCCCCGGTGTTCATTCCGCCCGCTATTTCCCCAAGTCAAACGCAACCGATGCCGATCGACGGGCATATCTACTGGAGCAATTAAGAAATCACCCCCTGCCCCTGACAGCGCACTTCCACTGTACAGCCATCCTGGCCATGCCGGATGGAAGCATCATTGAAACCGTTGGCCGATGTGATGGTGAGATAATTTTTGAAGAACGCGGCAGCGGAGGGTTTGGATACGACCCAATTTTCTACATGCCGGAACACCAGGCTACAATGGCTGAAATCCCGGCGTCGTTAAAAAACCAGGTCAGTCATCGGGCCAAAGCTCTGCTGGCCATGCTGCCGGTGCTTGAATCACTTTAGTCTTCAATGGAAGTTGAGGAGACAATTTCCAGAAAACTCAAAATCTCATTCCGAATCAATTCGGGGTTTTCCAGGGGAAGCCAATGACCGCCTCCCGGGATCAGCCTGGCAGACAATTTCCCCGGCAGGTTTGTGGGAATTTCCCGCAGCAAACGGTCACCCGTCCCATAGAGAAACAAACCGGGTACAGAAGCAATTGAATCCAGTGTGGGGCTGCAGCGATAATGGTGCATCAAACGAAGATCAGCAGCCAGGACACTGTCTCTTTGGGACTTCGCAATGGCGTTCACTTCTTCCCATACACGGTGATTTTTAAGTGGATGCATTCCCTGTCGCAACATTTCCTCTGCTGCCGGAAAATATTGATTTGCTTGTATGGCGGATAAGGCTTTGGTGGGGACGAAATAGGATTGTGAAGTATTTACAGCCAAAAATCCACCCACTCGATCCAAATGTCGGGCGATGTATTCCATAATGATGGACCCACCTATGCCCACCCCAACCAAAAACGGTAATTTCAAGTCGAGTTGATCGATAAACGCTGCGAGAGAAAGGCTGTAAGCATATATCGAATGCTTGCAGACGCTTTGGGATTGTCCATGTCCAGGTAAATCCAGCATGATGACCGGTCTGTCCCCAAACGTCCTGAGCGATGTCGGCCAGGACCTCGAATCCATACATGCACCATGAATAAAAATAATAGGAGATGATTGTGACAACCCCCCCTGGTACCAGCGATAATGAATTCCAGTGATTTCCGGCATTGGGAGTCCTCGTTATTTGGTGTTAATCCAACAAAAAAGCCAGGCGCCCCTGGCTTTTGTAATCGAATCCTATTCTACCACTGATTGAAGTGTACCCGTTCCGGTTCGTATCGATCGATCGGTTCCGGATTTTCCGCGGGATGACCGAGAGCGATGAGCGCGACGGGCCGGATGTCCTTTGGCATTGCCAGAAGCTCCTGCATCCCAGAAACACGCTCAGAATCAGGGAAAATCCCAATCCAGACGCCTCCCAACCCTTTGGCATGCGCCGCCAGTAAAATATTCTCAGCAGCAGCCGAGCAGTCCTGAAGCCAGGCTGCTCGCTTTGACTCTAATTTTCGATCGGAGCAAACCAAAATTGCCATCGGCGCTTCAAAAAGCATTTTGGCATGGGCATGGAACTCAGGCACAGCATGCAGTTTTTCCGGGTCATCAATCACGACAAAATGCCACGGCCGCTCGTTGCGGGCGGAAGGTGCCTGCATACCGGCCTTTAATAAATCGTGGAGGTCATCCTCACTAATCGCTTCCTGCGTGTATGATCTGACACTTCTGCGGGTATAAATCGCTTCCAATGCGTCCATGAATGCTCCTTCTACTAACTATTAAAACTGATCGCGTCCACATACAGGTCCGTGAATGCCGGATCTGTCGTTAATTCGATATAGATTGTTCGGGTCAATAGCTTCTCAGCAGAACGCCGACTCGGCATAGAAAGCAGCATCATCCTGGCACCCGTCCCCGCAGCGTTACCGATTTGCTGGAACCGCTTCCTCGGAAGGTCCGGGAACATCCCAATCCGGATGGCACTTTCCAGCGACAGATAGGTCCCAAATGCGCCGGCGATGATGAAATGGTTTATTTCTTCCGGCTGTGTGTTCGTGTGAGATAACAGAACATCCACGCCAGCCCGAATGGCGGCTTTTGCCAATTGGATTTCCCGGATATCCTGACGGGTAACGATGATCGGTTTTCCGGTACCCGATCGTTCACCCGGGACAAGTTCAATCGCATCGCCGCCCTTGAACGGGATGCGACTGGTAGTACGATCTGTAAACCGACCTGCCGAATCGATCTGACCGCTAACCAATAGTTCAGAGACGATATCCAGGACCCCTGATCCGCAAATTCCGACCGGAGGTTCTTCATCGACTGTTGCCAGATGCCATTCGCCGTTGAAAAATCGGGCTCGTTCAATCGCTCCCGGCACCGCCCGCATCCCAGCGTGGATATGCGCGCCTTCAAACGCCGGCCCGGAGGCACAGGAACAACTGACCAGCCGCCCGTCTTTGGACAGGCTGATTTCCGTGTTCGTACCAATATCCAATGCAACCGCAGTCCCCGGGAGGGAAGAAATATCACTGGCCAGCAGCATCGCCACATGGTCTGCACCAACATATCCGGCGATATTGGGCGGCAGGTAAATTTGAGCATTCGGCGCAGTTTCCAACCCAACCAAATTGGCAGGGAAGGACAAGGCTTGCCCCACCGCCGCAACGTAAGGTGCCTGCCCCAGTTGGCGAACGGGAAGGCCCGCAAAAAAATGGTGCATGGCGGTGTTGCCAACAATCACCAGGTCCGACACCTGGTTTACATCAACGCTTACCTGATAACATAATTCCCTTATCATGCCATTCAGGCTATCGGTCAGTTTTTTCTGCAACTCGAACCGATGCGATTCTCCCTGATTGGCATAGGCAATCCGGGCAACCACATCTTCCCCAAAGGCAATCTGGGGGTTCATTTCACCCTTTCTGGCAACAATCTCTCCCGTTTCGAGGTTGAGTAAATAGGCTGCCATCTTCGTCGTCCCAATATCCACCGCCAAACCATAGACCGCTTTCCCTTTGGGTAAAAAGCCAACGATCTGGCCGTTCTCATGGTGAATGACCTGTCCCTGCCAATCCTCATCCCGCATCAGATTGGAGAATTGACTCATGACCGGCAAAGGCGCACAATCGTTTTCCAGAGTCCTGGAGAAGGTGGAAGTAAACCGCTCCCAATCAGCCCGCAGGTCTGATGCGTCCGGTTTGGCAATCTCAAACGGTTGAATGGTAACGGCTGGCGATAGGGATAGATCGCCCGCAATCCCTTCCGTTTGCAGCCGCTGAGAACTGGATAAGGATTCAGGCGGAATCTCGATTTTCAGGTCACTGCGGGGAAAAGCCTGGCAAGCCAGCCGCCAACCCTCCTCCAGGGCATCCGGCGGGAGGACTGACTTCTCGGTTTCAGTAAAGGGTGAAAGTTCACCCGAGACTAAACGAACCTTGCACGCACCGCAAACGCCGACCCCACCGCAAACGGCTGTCAATGCAATCCCGGCCTGCTGGGCAGCAGACAGCAAGGTCTCATTGGGGCCAATGGAGACGCGCCGCCCCACCGGCTCAAAATCAATTCGAAATTCATTCACTGGATAACTCGATATCGGGTGGGTAGGCAAATGGATAACAACATTTCAATCAGGAAGTTCTTAATGCTTGTAACCGATCATGCGGAGAAAACTTTTCCGCCAGGCGATCCCTTCCTCATCTTCAATACCTTCCGGTCGCTTGCCATCCGCGACGCCGAGGATTGCCCGACCCTCGCCCACATCCATCACGATCACATCCGTGTTGTTGGCTGTGGCGCAATAAATGCGACACACCTCCGGAACCAGCTTAACCTGGTTCAATACGTTAATGGGGAAAAAGCCCTCGCCCAGGAAGATAATAAAGGAATGCCCTGCGCCAATCGCAGAAGCGTTTTCCTGGGCAAGATCGATCATGGCGTCGTCCGTGCCGCTCCATCGCACCAGACATTCACCGGAGGCCTCACAAAAGGCAAGACCGAACTTGATGCCCGGCACAGACGCGACCAGTGTTTCATGCAGGTCCTCAACGGTTTTAATAAAATGAGATTGACCCAGGATGAAATTAATGGCTTCCGGTTTCTGGATCCGAATATTCTTGATCTCCATAATGTAATCTCCTTTTGGTATTAGGCCTATTTTAACATACTTGCATGGGAACTTTCCGTTGTTTAACTCAAAACACGCCAAATGGCGTGTCAGAAAAGACAAATGGAGCACCCGGTTGGTATTGCCCTTAATATAAAGCGAATTACCTGAATGGTAATGGTAAAAATTGTTTACAAAGCAGTTTGCAGTATCACCTCATCCAGCGCTTCGCGCCATCAGAATCTGCTAACCTTTTTCAAAGAAAAATGTTTACGCAGTAAACAACCCTGCTTCCCCAATAATTATTTATGCTGCTTTGTAAAATAAAGTTGCTTATGCACAGCCGAGAGCGCTCTGACCTGTTCACCGGCATGATAGGAAGAACGCACCAGGGGCGCGCTTTCCACCCATTTAAATCCCAGATCAAGGCCAAAGGCTTTCAGCGCTTCAAACTCCTCCGGCTCATAATAACGCATGATCGGCAGGTGTTTCCGGCTGGGCTGCAAATACTGCCCTATCGTCAGGATATCCACCCCCCAGCTCCGCAGGTCGCGCATGGTTTCCTGAACTTCCTCAAAGGTCTCACCCAGACCAACCATAATGCCGGACTTGGTCAGGACATCCGGGTCCAATCGCCGTGCGTGAGACAGGATCATCTCAGACCACTCATACCGGTCCTGCGGCTGGACCTGCTTGAACAATCTCGGCACGGTTTCAACATTGTGGTTGAGGATCTCCGGCCGGGCTGCCATCACGATCCTGAGCGCTTCCAGACTGCCTTTAAAGTCCGGGACCAAAACCTCAACCGAGCATCCGGGTAAGAGCTGCCGAATCCGGTGGATGACCATCGCAAAAATCGGCGCACCGCCATCCCGGCGTTCGTCCCGATTGACGCTGGTGATCACCGCATGCTGGAGGTTCATATTCCTGACCGCCTGGGCCACCCGTTCCGGTTCCAGCCAATCCATGATTTCCGGGCGGCCGTGTTTCACATCACAAAAGCCGCAGGTGCGGGTGCAAACATCACCCAGCATCAGGAAGGTCGCCGTCCCGCTGCCCCAGCACTCCCCCATATTCGGACAGCCGGCCTCTTCACAGACCGTGTGTAACGACTTACTGCGCATTAGATGCTGCAGGTTCTGATAAACCTCACCACTGGGTGCCTGGACTCTGATCCATGACGGCCGCCGGCGCGGTGTGGTATCGATCTTCTCTGGATTTACTCTATCTCTGGTCGGATTTATCGGCATTGTTCCTCCACCAGCCATTATACTTCAGGCTGCAAACATATCAAGGACTTGACCCCGAATTCATTTTTCTCGATTTTTATTATAGACATAGAGACGTTGCGGGCAACGTCTCTATGTTAATACGTAAAGTTTTATCTATCAAACAGGGCTTAATTATTCACTTGACGGTTTAACCGGAACGACCAGCCACATAATAAAATAGACCCAGCCGCCGGACGTGCCAGCCAGAAACAACAGGACGAATAACAAACGGATCAATGTCGGATCCGCATGCAAATACTCGCCCAGCCCGGCGCAAACGCCACCAATCATCCCTTGTTCGGGGATTCGATATAATTTTCTTGGTTCATCCATGTTTTTATCACACTCCTTTATCTCAGTATACGGGAAAACAACAGAAAAGTTGCACAATTACTTCGCCCTGTGACGATCGAGTGTTATTGGGTAAAATTATTCCCAACATCCCTGCGAGGTGGTATAAAAGAGATCAAAGGACACTGAAAAAGGTTCACTTATGAGTTATCCAAAGACAACCTGGCGCGTGATCGAACATCCGCCATCCCGGGGAGCCTGGAACATGGCCGTGGATGAGGCGATTCTCGAAGGCGTATGCAGCGGCAATTCACAACCCACCCTACGGCTGTACGCCTGGCAGCCGGCCTGTCTGTCATTGGGATATGCCCAGCCGTTTTCGGAAGTGGATTCCGAAGCGCTGGCTGCGAAGGGGTGGGATATCGTCCGCCGCCCAACCGGAGGCCGGGCAATCCTGCATGTGGATGAATTGACTTATGCCGTTATCGCCCCTGATACCGATCCCAGGGTGGCCGGGAGCGTCTTGGACAGCTACCTGAGATTATCAGAAGCTCTGCTTGAAGCGTTGCGGCTCATTGGCCTTTCACCGGAAGCCAACGAAAAAACCCCGGAGGAATCCAGGGGCGGGTTCAACCCCGTCTGCTTTGAAGTGCCCTCCAATTACGAGATCACCGTCAATGGAAAGAAACTCATCGGTTCCGCACAGGCCAGACGTCAGGGCGGAATCTTACAGCATGGCGCACTTCCCCTTGTCGGGGACCTGACTCGCATCATCACGGCGCTTAAGTTTGAAGATGATGCTGCCCGCGAGCGGGCAAAGGATCGCCTCCTGGCCCACGCCACCACAGTTGAAAACGAATGGATTACGTCCCCGGACTGGACTCAGGCTGCTGAAGCGTGGATTAATGCCTTCCAAACCACACTCAACCTTGACCTGATCCCCGGCGAACTGACTTCGGCTGAAAAACTGAGGGCTGATGAATTGATGGAGCAGAAATTTGGGCATGCGTCCTGGACGCAAAGGATCTGAACCCATGAAAAGAACAAACCGGAACAAATTATTTTTGCCATTAATATTGGTCCTTTTATTCTGCGGTGGATTGATCTTCTCTGCTTGCAGCCCAAAAACAACCGAAACTGCGCCGACTTTGACGGAAACAGCCGTTCAAACCGAAATCCCTATCCTCACCCCAACCCCGCGCCCCTCGCCAACCCCCACCCTCCCGCCTTTGGGCATGGAGGGCAACCCGGTGACCATCGGGTATATTCTTTCAGAGGATGCTATTGAGAGCATTAACGCAGCCGAAGATATCGCCTTCCTGATCAGTGAAGACACCGGTTATGCCATTGAAAATCTGATCTTTCCTGATTTCGCCCATTTAGCGGAAGCTATCCTCGCAGGTGAAGTCCACCTCTTTTGGCCCAAACCGTTGGAATATCTCTATCTCAGCGAACAGGGCGTTTCGAATGCCCTGCTGATGACTAACCACCTGGGCGTCTACGCTTATGGCGTACAGTTTATGACCAACGAAGCTCATGGGTTCACGACCTATTTTGACGAAGAAACCGGGCAGATCATGGGCAATGTAATCGATGCACTCCAACAATTCGCAGGAACCCGCCCTTGTTTCCTGAACGC
>DPKV01000054.1 GCA_003542325.1 Anaerolineaceae bacterium | reverse complement strand
GGGAAGGGGTGATTTTTGGATAGTTAGGAAATTAAAAAGCTGAAACATATGACTTTGCGATTGCCCTGAATAATCACTGGAATTAATTGCAGAATATCGGTTAAAATCTGTAAGGAGGTTTTATGCCAACATTAGAGATTATTACTATCGGAACCGAGTTACTGCTTGGAGAAATTCAAGACACCAATTCAACTTATATTGCACGGACTCTCAGAGACCACGGCATTGACATCTATCGAATCACCACCATCGGTGATAACGTCCTGCGGATTTCATCGGCCATTAAGGAAGCCCTCGACAGGGCGGACGTCATCATCACGACAGGCGGCCTTGGGCCGACCATTGATGACCCCACCCGCCAAGCCGTTGCGGACGCGGCCGATCAGGAGTTGGTCTTCCTGCCGGCCCTTTGGGAGGAAATCCTGGAGCGCTTCAAAGCCTATGGCCGCCAGCCCACCATGAATAACAAACGGCAGGCCTACATTCCCGCAGAAGCCATTCCGATCCATAATCCGGTGGGGACTGCGCCATGTTTTATCGTCGAGATCGGTGACGCCTGTGTGGTCTCTCTCCCCGGTGTCCCCAGCGAGATGAAACTGGTATTGGACCAGTCCATCATTCCTTACCTGATCCGCAAATTTAATCTGCAATCCCAAATCATCAAAGCGACTGTATTACACGCCGCTTCCATGGGAGAATCGGCGATTGATGAAGTCATTGGAGACCTTGAAGAACTCTCCAACCCTACAGTTGGCCTCCTGGCACACCCCGGCCAGGTGGACATCCGTGTGACTGCCAAAGCGACATGTGAAGCGGATGCTATTGAATTGAGCAAGCCCGTTGTGGAAGACCTTCTGCAAAGGCTGGGAGATAATATTTACGGACAGGATGAACAAACCCTGGAAGGGATCATTTCACAAACGCTGAATAATCGAGGTCAAAGTCTGATCGTTCTGGAGAATGGTTTAGGTGGGTCCTTGATAGCAAGGATCAATTCCGCCCAGCCACAACAATTCAAAGGCACCATCCTCACAGTCCAACCCATTGGACTCAGCTCCCTGATTGAACAGGTCCAATCCCATAAGAGCCTTTCTCAAAGCGATCTCTGTCTGGGTGTCGCCGTGATCGTTGAAGACACCGTGACCATGCACTGCGTTTATAGTGACAAGGACTCGCTGGAAACAGTCACCAGCACCTATGGCGGCCCTCCTGACCACGCTCCCCTTTGGGCGCAAAATATTGGGCTCGATTTTCTAAGACGGCAATACCTTTCCTCACCCAAAGAAAAGGAAACTGGAGAAAAATGAATAAAGCAGACTTGATCCTGAAAAACGCCATTGTGCTCACAATGGATGTCGATTATCACATCTTCTCACCCGGTGCAGTGGCGGTCAATGGGGATCACATCCTCGCTGTTGGCCCCGAGGCAGACCTTTTGGGTGAATACCAATCCGACCAAATCATTGACTGTGAGGGGAAGGTCCTCATGCCGGGCCTCATCAATGCCCATACACATGTTCCCATGACCCTTCTGCGCGGCCTGGCGGATGACCTGCGTCTGGATGTCTGGCTGATGGGCTATATGATGCCGGTTGAGCGTGAATTCGTTTCACCGGAATTTGTCCGACTGGGAACCCAGTTGGCTTGTGCAGAGAGCATCCGCAGCGGTGTCACGACCTTTGTCGATATGTATTATTTTGAAGCAGACATTGCAAAAGCGACGGCAGAAATTGGTCTACGGGCAATCTGCAGTCAATCCGTGTTGAAATTCCCCACACCGGATGCGGCTTCATACGAAGAATCACTCGCAGCAGCAGAGGAATTTATTAAAACATGGAAAGACCACCCGTTGATCATACCGGCGATTGCACCCCATGCCCCGTACACTTGTACGGATGAAATCCTGCAGGCCTGTGCAGATCTGGCTGTAAAATATGACATCCCACTGCATATCCATTTAGCTGAAACTGCCGGTGAAGTCGAAAGCATCCGGAAGGAATTCGGGATGCCCGTGATCCCCTACGTGAAGAAACGGGGAATCTTTGAAGCGAAAGTCATTGCGGCGCACTGCGTCCACATTGACGAAGGCGAGATGCGGACAATCCAGCATGCCCATGGCGGAATCGCCCATAATCCTTCGTCCAATCTGAAATTAGCCTCCGGTTTTGCCAACGTCAAGCGGATGCTGGAAGTTGGCGTCAACGTCGGCATCGGTACAGATGGCCCCGCTTCCAATAATGATCTGGACATGGTCGAAGAAATCCGACTGGCATCCATGGTTGCCAAAAGCGCATCGGGCGACCCCACAGCCCTGCCCGCCCGACAAACATTGGCGATGGCGACCTGCATCGGTGCAAAAGCCGTCCATATCGACCACCTCACCGGCTCCCTCGTTCCGGGAAAACGGGCTGATTTGATCCTGCTTGGCATCAATGAGGTGCATAATTCGCCGAACTTCCACCGTGATCCGGAAGGGATTTACGCGCAAATTATTTATGCGGCGAAGTCCACCGATATCAGCGACGTGATGGTAAACGGCCAATGGCTCATGCAAAATCGGGAACTGTTGACAATTAATGAGGATGTCTTTCTGAAAGAAGCCCAGGTCTATGCCAGTAAGATCGACGCATTCCTCATCGAACGGGAGAAATCGGTCCTTTCAAAACTGATCGCAATCGGCGGCGCCAGCGAAGAAGAAAGCTTCGAAGTCCAGGCAAAGGTCCATATCAAAGACCCGGATGCGGTCATCGCCTCCTTACAAAAAGAAAACATCGAGATCTTCTATACTCGCCATTACCACGAGTATGACACCTACTTCTTCTTTGAAAGAGAAAACCAGGGACGGCTGCGCTATCGTGAGGATGAGTTTATCGATAGTAAAGGAGATGTTACCGGCGTGCGCGGTCGATTGACGCTAATCGGCGATAATCGGGAGGGTGCGTTTGAGCATGATGTCATGCTCTCGCGGAGCCGTTACCTTGCGCCAGCCACCCATTCACTGCGGTTCTATCGAGAATATTTTGAACCTGCCAATGAGTTGGAAATCGAAAAAGACCGTAAACGGTTCAAGATCCAATACAAAGATGTCGATTTCTATATCAATATTGACACCCTGATCAAACCGGATCTTGGGCATTTCCTGGAAGTTAAAAGCCGCACATGGAGCCGTGAAGACGCCGATCAAAAATCCCGGATGATCTCCGACTTGATTGAGCACCTTGGCATTTCCTATGAAAAAGCTGAGACGCAGGATTATCTGGAAATCGTGGAAGACTACCTTCATTAAATATAGCAGTTAGAAAGCTTTTAATTTATGTCCTTAAATATTCTGTTTCTCGCTGCCGAGGCAGAACCCTTTATTAAGATCGGCGGTCTCGGTGATGTTGCCGGAGCTTTACCGGAAGCGATTCACCGTATCGCAGAACAAACCAATACCCAAGACATCGATGTCAGGCTGGTCCTGCCATATCATTACGCCATCAAACAGAAACATATCGAGACGGAATTCCTGGGGACATTTTCCGTCCCCCGAAAGACCGGGGTGGAAGAATGTCAGGTTTACCAAAGCAATCTGGCTTCCATCCCGGTTTATCTGCTGGACGGCAATCCAATCAACCAGCAGTCCCCGGTCTATTCCCCCGATCCCATCCATGACGGTTATAAATTTGTTTTTTTCTCATTGGCAGCTTTATGGCTGTCCAGTTTTCTTAACTGGCAGGTGGATATTGTCCATGGGAATGACTGGCACACGGCAACGGCGATCTATGCCCTTGGGAAACTAGATAATCTACCCGCAAGTGTCAGGTCAGCAAAGACCGTTCACACCTTGCACAACCTCCCTTATATGGGCTTTGGAGTCCAGCAGGCGCTCACCGATTACGGTCTTCCCCCGGAGACTCATCCCACCCTGCCTGAATGGGCCAGGCAAACTCCGCTGCCAATGGGGCTGCTTTATGCGGACCGGATCGTAGCCGTTTCTCCCCATTATGCAGAAGAAATCCTGACCCCCGAATTTGGCTGCGGCCTGGTGGACTTTCTGGAAACCCGTAAGCCGGTTATAAGTGGGATCCTCAATGGTCTTGATACCTATACATGGGATCCGCGGCATGACCCGGCTTTGACCCAAACCTATGGCCTCGAAACCCTGGACCAGCGAAGCAATAACAAAACCGCCTTACAGGAATATTTCGGTTTAATGGTAAACGAAGATATCCCCCTGCTCACTTTGGTGAGCAGGATGGACCCGCAAAAAGGGATTGACCTTGCATTACATGGATTGCGGTATTGTGACGACAAGCCATGGCAGGCCATCATTCTCGGTACCGGTGATCCACGCATCGAGGATATGGCCCGTGAGTTGGCCACCGAATATCCTGAGCGGATCAGGGCTGTCCTTAAATTTGACAACCAACTGGCACACCAACTCTATGCCAGTGCGGACCTTTTTATGATGCCCTCCCGTTATGAACCTTGCGGACTGTCGCAAATGATCGCCATGCGATACGGCTGTGTTCCCATCGCCAGGGATACCGGTGGTCTGGTCGATACGATTGAACATATTTCGTATTCGGTCAATGGGGGAACAGGGTTCCTGTTTGATAAACCCTACCCCTCTGCGTTTGCACGGATCCTCACCCGTGCGCTCAGGTTCTTCAAAAACAAGAAAGCCTGGCATAAGATCCAAATGAACGGGATGGAGAAAGACTTTTCTTGGGAAAATTCTGCCTTGAAATACATTTCCATTTATCAGGATTTAATGGCAGAATAAAGGAAAGAAAGGTGGTTTAACTTATGGAACAAAATCGTGCAGCAGGTATCCTCCTCCATCCAACCAGTCTTCCGGGGCCGGATGGTATTGGAGATCTCGGCCCTGAAGCATTCCGTTGGATCGACTTCCTGAGTCAAACCGGGTGTCAATTCTGGCAAATCCTCCCCTTAGGACCCACCGGCTATGGCGACTCCCCCTATCAGTGCTTTTCAGCCTTTGCAGGCAATCCCTACATCATCAGTGCAGCAGCGCTGCTCGACCAGGGCCTTCTCACCCGAACCGACCTTGATGACAGACCAGGTTTTCCCCTGGAACGAGTTGAATATGGGCCGGTCATTGATTGGAAAATAAAAATCCTCCATCGGGCATTTAATAACTTCAATAAAGGTGAATTTCCCTCTCTCAGAAAAGAATTAGAGGCATTTATTGAATCGGAGAAAGAATGGTTAGCGCCTTTCACTGTTTTCATGGCGATCAAAGCGCAGGAAAGCGGTGTTGCCTGGGGTCAGTGGCCGGAAGCGCTGAGGCAGCGTGAGCCGAAAGCCATGGCTGCATTCGAAAAAGCCCATACGGATGAGATTGAGTTCCATGCCTTTACACAGTTCATCTTTCATCAGCAATGGCAAGCGGTTCGGCAATACGCCCATCAAAAGGGCATCCGGATCATTGGCGATATTCCGATCTTTGTGGCTTATGACAGCGCTGATGTCTGGGTCAATAAATCCCTGTTCTATCTGGATGAGCAAGGCCTGCCGGAAGTTGTGGCCGGCGTTCCGCCTGATTATTTTTCGGTAACCGGTCAGCTTTGGGGTAATCCGCTCTATAAGTGGGATGTCCACAATGCGCAGGGTTATGCCTGGTGGCTCAAGCGTCTCCAGGTGGTCCTTAATCAGGTGGACATTGTCCGGCTCGATCATTTCCGCGGGTTTGAAGCGTATTGGGAAGTGCCCTTCGGAAATCCAACCGCTGAATATGGCCGTTGGGTGAAAGGCCCCGGTATAGATTTCTTTAATGTGGTCAAGGAGAAATTGGGTGATTTGCCCATCATTGCCGAAGATCTCGGCCTGATCACTCCTGGCGTGACGGCCATGCGCGATTCGTTTAATTTACCGGGGATGAAGATCCTTCAATTTGCCTTTGCCTCCGATCCGGATGACGATTTCCTGCCTCATAACTACCCCGTCCAGTGCGTCGCCTACACGGGAACCCATGACAATAACACGACCCGGGGATGGTATGACAGCGCTCCGGAGCGGGAGCGGGACCTCTGCCGGCGTTACCTCGCCCGTTCAGGCCAGGATATTTCCTGGTCGATGATTCGGGCATTATGGTCATCAGCGGCTGCCTGGGTGCTCGCGCCAATGCAGGACTTTCTTAGCCTTGGTCAATGGGCGCGGATGAATTACCCCGGCAACCCTTCGGGAAACTGGGTCTGGCGGATGCATCCTGACGCCCTCAATGAGGGTCTGATTTATCGCCTGCACGAAACCAATTACCTGTACGGGAGATTACCGAAATCAGAAAAGGATGCCCTCCATCAATCCATGATGGCAGAGATGGGTGGTCAGGTTATGCCGCATTAGGCGGCTTGCTTCGCCCCAACGTCGCGACCACAATCCCGATCAGAATCAATCCAGCCCCCACCCCTTCCAGGAGTGTGGGGCTTTCTTTTAGTAAAACCAGGGCCAGGATAATCGTCCCAATGGGTTCCCCGAGGAGGGTCAGGGATACAAAAGCGGCTGAAAGGTATAGCAAAGCCCAATTGAACAACGAGTGTCCCAAAAGTTGGGGGGCCAACCCAAGGGCCAGCAACCAGAGATAAGTAGTTCCGGAATACGAAAATACAGGTTCCTGCCGCAAGATAACCAGCACTATTAAAATCAGCGCGGCAACGCCATAGACAAAAGCCGTATACGAAACTGTGTTGAGCTTCATGCGTAATTGCCTGCCCATCAGGATATAGCCGGCAGCCATCCACGCTCCCAATAAGGCAAGAAAATTTCCCAGCATCGATTGGCTGTTCCACATCAGCGTTTGACAGACAATCCTGCACTCCGAAATGCGGCAAGCCTGGCCTAAACCGACCACCACACTGCCCAAAACGGCAATCACCAATCCGCATACCAGGCCTTTCCGCAAGCGCTCGTGAAGGACAGCAGGCGACAGCAAGGCCACCCAAAGCGGTGTTGTGGTCACCAGAACCACCGAGCTGGCAACGGAAGTCAACTCAAGGGAATTGATCCAGCTTAGAAAATGCAGCGCCAGGAAAACCCCCGAGAGGAGACCTTTTATAATCTCCAATCGTGAGAGAGAAAGGTAATCCTGCCTGTACTTGATCACCGCCAAAGGAACAAGGATCAGGCTGGCAACGAGAAGCCTGGAAGCTGCGATCACCAGCGATGATGCTTCTCCCTGCGCAAAACGGATGATGATCGAGGCCGTGGAAACGAACAGAATCCCTGCAAAAGTTGCCAGAATGGGAAGAGATTTTCGGTCAGGTGTTGAGGTTGAGTTCATACTCATGTATTGTAATGCAACAATCCTTGACAATCGTCATCCACACGAATAGAATTTTAGGACCTTTTAGGAACGGAGATTAGATGACCCACATTATCACCAGTCTATGCGTCAGAGACGGCAGTTGTGTCAGCGTATGCCCTGTTGAATGCATCGTGCCGGGAAAACCCCAGGATGAATATCCGTGGTTCTACATTGATCCCGAAACCTGCATCGATTGCGGTGCCTGCATCCCGGAATGCCCCTTCCATGCCATCTATCCGGAAGATGATGTCCCTGAAGCCTTCCTGGCAATGGGTGGTGAAGTTCAATCCGCACCCGCCGGGACTCCCGGATTTACTGAACCGTTTGACGGGCACGATTACAAAGGTGCTCCGGTCCATCTTGACCATACACGGCGGTGTGATGCTGATGAAGAATTGGACCTGACGCAAGACATTCAGGCCAATTATGACTTCTTCAGTGACGGTCCCGGTTACGCTGCGCTGATGGATGAATAAATATTTATGAACTGAAAAAGGGCTGGCTCCTGCCAGTCCTTTTGGTTTAATCAATGATGATCGATTCTTCTGCCGCCATCGCTGCGCCGATGATACCAGCCTGGTTCAACAACTCAGCCGGCAGGATTTGGGCATGGATATGCTTGAGATATTTCCCAAATTTATCAAATTTCTTGCTTACTCCCCCCCCCAGGATGATTGCATCGGGGTTGAACATGGCGTCATAAACCTGCAAGACCTCCTGCAGCCGCTTACCCCACTTCTTCCACGACAGATCTTCCACCTGGCGGACGCCGTCGCCTGCACGTTGTTCAGCATCTTTGCCTCGAATTTTCATGTGTCCCAATTCAGCATTGGGCCACAATTCCCTTTTGACAAAAAAGGCGGAGCCAATGCCCGTACCCAGGGTGAGGAATAAAACATTTTCCTGTTCGAATTGCTTACCGCAGCCAAACCGCATCTCAGCCAACCCGGCGGCGTCCGCATCATTCAGGACAACAGCCGGACAGCCAGTCGCTTCTTCAATCATGGTGGCCAGGTCCTGTCCCACCCACTCAATACTCACATTCGCGGCCGTTTCAACGATACCCCGCCGAACCACGCCCGGGAAACCTGCGCCAATCTTCCCTGTCCAGTGAAAGTTTTCCGCAATGAGCCGGATGACTTCAATCACCTGATCCGGCCTGCCAGGGTCGGGTGTCGGTATCCGAAACCTTTCCGCCAACAACTCACCCATCTCCACATCCACAGGTGCGCCTTTAATTCCCGATCCACCAATATCAATCCCTAAGACTGCCATATCAACTCCTCTACTCACTCATTATTCACAGGCGTTATTGAGATGTTCCTCATAGGTAATTGCGAAGTTATGTCGCCCCGAGCCATCACATGCAGCCCGGAAGTAATAATATGGGGTCTCTGCCGGGAAAGCCACTGCTCGGAGTGAAATCAGATCGGGGTTGGCGATAGCGGTCGGCGGGAGACCATAATTCAGGTAGGTGTTATACGGCGAGGCAATTCCCAGGTCTTCCCCTGAAAGGGGTGATTTCCACCAGGTTTGGTTACTCTCCTGGTAACCCAGGGCATATTGCACAGTTGGATCCGTTTCCAACCGCATGCCATCGGCCAGACGATTATAAAATACAGATGCGATCATCGGTTTCTCTTCATCCAAAACCGCTTCTTTTTCAACGATGGAGGCCAAAATGACCGCCTGGTAAACGGACAATCCCTGTCGGGTAAACCCATCCACCATCTCTGCATCCACATTGGCGGCAAATGCTCCCAAAATGGTTTGCAGGACGATGTTCAAATCGGCTTCCCGCGGGATGGTATACGAACCCGGAAACAGCAGCCCTTCCAAAGTGGGTGCGCTTTCCAGGGGTAATCCGATGAAAAAGTCGGGGGTGGGATTGTAAGCCAGTGCAATGAAGCTTTCCGCATCAATCGCCAGTCCGCTGCCCGCCACATTTCGTGCCACTTCTTCAATCCGCCAGCCAGCCAGGATCGATACGGTCACGTCTTCGGGCGTCGCATCCAGAAGGTCGGCCGCAATTTCCATGGGAGTCATCTGCGGACTTAATCTGTACTGCCCAGCCTGCAAATAGCGATCCAACCCGGAGTAAACA
>DPKV01000131.1 GCA_003542325.1 Anaerolineaceae bacterium | reverse complement strand
CCTGGTAATAGCCGCTGGAACGCCACAAACAATAATTGCTCATTTGCTCTTCGGTGACGGCCGCCTCGTAATGCGCCATGGTGGGGATGTCCAGGCCTGACGGTCCCAGGCGGGTCTCCAGGTGCAGATGGGGGTTGCTGGACCAGCCGGTGTTCCCGACGGTGCCCAGAAACTGCCCGCAGGTGACGGAATCGCCGATTGCATAGTCAGGGGGCCCTTCCATGTGGGCGTAAAGGTGATAGAGAGAATATTCGCCCGTCAACGTGGGGGTGGGGACGTCGGGGCAGTTATATTGGTATACAACGTCATCCGGCACGGCGAGGTATCCTTCCATTAATGCCGCTTGCATGGCCTCAGGCAGGTTCTTCAATGGCGTTTCAATCATGACGGTATAGCCGTAGGGGTAATTATCCTCCAGAGTCAGCGCCACCGTTCCCGAGAGGATCGCATGGATTTCAATGCCCTGGATGGATGCCCGGTCCCCGCGCTGGAAATAGGCGAAGTCCAACCCCGGATGGCCGAAATCCTGGCCGAAATGGGCGGGGAGTTCGATGCCCTTGGTCAGGATCAGGGATAGGGAGTCGAAGGTCTCGTCCTCCAGGGGAGAACAAACCATAAATGGTTCGGTTGTCGGGGTTGGGGAAGGGGGAATCTCCGTTGCGGTGGAGGTGGCGGTCGGTTCAGGCGTGTTTGAGGGGGCCGGTGTTTCCGTGGCAGGTATGGAAGTGCTTGTCGCCACAACCGGACGACAAGCACTCAGGATCAAGACGAAAACCAGCAGGCAGAGACGTTTCATTAAGGTTGGATCTTCCGGCACTCCATATAGAACCGCTTCTGCCGGGCTTCACCCATCGAGAAGGTCTTGCGGGGCAGCGCACCATCCAGAATGACGGTCTTGAACAGTTCGGATTTATCGATTCCGGGGACGTAAAAGCCGACGTTGTTTTCAACCTGCCCTTTGCCAATCAGGACCTCGGTCCCATGAACGTAATCAATTTTCTCCGCACCATCATTTTCCATGAAAGAATCGAGGAACCGCTGAAGGGTGCCGACCGGGAGGTTATCTTCCGGCTTACGGACTTCCATTAGTTTGAAGCCATCCGCGGTGACCATGCCGATCTGATGCCAGGGTTCTGCGGCTTCATCCACAATTGCCATCATCTCTTCAGCGGAGTTGACGGATTGAAGTTTGAACCGAACGCCCCAGAAGGCTTCCATTTCAGCGATCAGGTCTTTTTGCAGACCGAAGACCAGACGGTGGATGGGTTCGAAGGTCAGGGCCGGGTCGTGGACGTTCTCAATTTCCACCAGGGCAAATCGCGCGGGGTGGTCCATCCCCACGGTGGGTTTGAGCTTCTCCCAGATTGCCTTTGCCGTGGCAAGAGAGTGATTGCCGTCGCCCATGGCGAACAGCAATGGGGCATTCCGTCCGGGTATCAGGTTGTATTTTTCAGAGAACACATCCGGATCGATCAGGTCCTTGAGGGCCTGCATGATTCCATCACGGACTTCAGAGTCATTGATCGCAAATCCCGTCAGATGGCCGCTGTTCATCATCAGATCGAAATCGTACACTTCTTCGAAATCCATCATCTGTTCATCCAGCGGGCCGAAGACGGTATCGGTTGGATCGTCAAAGAGCACCAGGATATGCGGGCATTCCAGGGGTGCTTTTTCCCGGATGCGGATACGTGGGGGGAGGCGGTCGATGATCGTCCCTTCCGTCGCCCGGATGAGAGTTTGCGCGCCTTTGTTGAAATCGTATTGCTCCAGGTCCAGACAGACCATCAATCCGCGTCGGGTTTGTCCATCGGTTTTCCGAAGGACGTACACGAAATTATCAACTTCTCTGAAGAGGTTTGACTGCAAATAGGTTTTCATATTCGCCTGGGTTGAATCCAACCGGCGATCCCCTTCTTCAGTTTCCAAATAGACTTCAGGCAGGATCAAATGGAGTGTGGATGGCGAATCGCCGACGGTCTTTTCCACCTCATGCCAATATTCGGGTTCAGAAGTAAACTGATCGCAGGCAATCACCGCCCATTTCTGTGGGTCAATCGAAGCTTTCGGGAGAAGAATATCGGGGATCTTGAGTCCAATTTCCTGGGCAAGAGTCATAGAGTCCTTCCTTATTTAACGGTGAGTTATGTCTGTTAATTTTATCCGAAAACCTTGCATTGCGAAGGATTAATTGCTGTTGTTTGGGACATTAAAGAAAAAACTGCCGGTAAGGGCAGTCTATCAGTCAGGATAAACCCATAAAGTGAGGGGCTTAGTCTTCCAGCAGAGCAGGGTCCACACCGGCGACATAAGCCACACCTACCGTACCGGGTCCGGTATGGTTGCCGATGACGGGACTCAGGTCGGCCATTATGATTTCTTTTGGCTGGAAATTTTCTTTGATGTCAGCCATCAATCTGGTCATGGATTTGTCTGCCGCAGCGCCGACCACACCGACCATATTGATCGGAGATTTTCCATCCATCCTGCTTTTCAGAAGTTCGATCAGACGTTTATGCGCCCGTTTGGAGGTGCGGACCTTTTCAAGCGCTTCAATTTTCCCTTCTTCAAGGAAGAGAATCGGCTTCAGGTTCAAGGCGGTACCCAGGAACCGGGATGCCCCGCCAATTCGACCGCCGCGGTGCAGAAATTCCAATGTGTCCACGGCAAAGAACACTTCCGAATGGTCACGGATAGCTTCAGCGATTTCTCTACACTTTGCCAGAGAAGCGCCGCGTTTGGCAGCCCGGGCGGCGGAAAGCGCCATGAAAGCCAGCGGAACGGAGGTCAATTTGGAATCTACCAACTCCACTTTGGCATCGGGGACCATTTTCATCGCCTGGATTGCAGAGTCCATTGTCCCGGAGAGGGCAGAGGAGATGATGACAGTCAGGATCTCATAACCTTCCTGATGAAGCTTCTCAAAGACATCGGCGAAGGCTTTGATGGTTGCCTGAGAAGTGGAAGGCATGACTTTTGCGGTGGCAAGACGTGTGTAAAATTCCTCCGGGCCGATGTCCACATTGTCCAGCAGGGTTTCCTCTCCCCAAATGACCACCAGGGGGACAACAGTAATGTTATAGGCCGAAACCAGATCCTCGGGCAGGTAGGCTGTCGAATCGGTGACTATTGCAACTTTAGACATGATAATTCCTTCCAATATTCATAAGGATAAATGATTAAACAAATTCAATTGCCATGATTAACCCCTTCCGGCGAAAATCGTTGCGATAGGCTATGGATTACTTTGGATAGGTAAAATGTGTTAAGGCCTCGAATGAGTCCTTGTCTATACTTTTTCCAGTGTCCCATTTTCCGTGTTATTATCTGTCAGCAGCCTGATAATCTTCATTAATAAGGAGTGTCCTTCTCACTTCCCCTCTCACTTCCCCTTGACCATCCGCGCTTTACACGCTAAAATCACAGATTGACGGTTTGACCAGAAGAAATGAATTTATAATCTATTGTGTTTGAAAACTTAACCGATCGACTGGGCCAAATATTCCAAAATCTGCGCCGCCACGGACGCCTTTCAGAAGCGGATGTGGATGTGGCGATGCGTGAAGTCCGTATGGCCTTGTTGGAAGCGGATGTTCACTACAGTGTGGTTAAGAGCTTTACGCAACGGGTGAAGACCCGGGCGGTAGGCACTGAGGTCTCCAAAGCGCTCAATCCGGCCCAACAGGTCATCAAGATCGTCAATGATGAATTGATTGCCACCCTGGGAGAACCCAGCCAGCTCAACCTTAAAGGTGAAAAACCCTTTGTGATCATGCTGGTGGGTTTACAGGGCTCCGGCAAAACCACCGCTGCCGCAAAACTGGCAAAACTTCTACGCAGCCAGGGCGAGCGGGTTCTTCTGGTAGCCGCTGACCCTTACCGGCCGGCAGCCGTCCAGCAACTGCAAACCCTTGGCGAGCGGATCGATGTCCCGGTCTTCGCCAAAGACGGCGTTGCACCGCCAAAACTGGCGGAAGAGGCTTATAAGACGGCCCGCAAGGGCGGTACCAGTGTGGTTATTCTGGATACTGCCGGACGATCGCAGCTTGATGCGGACCTAATGGATGAACTGAACGCCATCCAGAAGAAAGTGCCTATCACCGAAATCCTGCTGGTGGTGGATGCGATGATCGGCCAGGAGGCGTTGAACGTCGCCCAGGGTTTCCGCAAGGAACTACCCGTCTCCGGTCTGGTTATGACCAAGATCGATGGCGATGCCAGGGGTGGGGCGGCCATCTCGATCCGGGAAGTGACCGGTGTGCCGATCAAGTTCCTGGGTGTGGGTGAAGGGGTGGATGCGATAGAAGCCTACAACCCCGGCCGTTTAGCTTCCCGGATTCTGGGAATGGGCGATGTCATTGGGCTGATCGAAAAAGCTGAAGCCGCCTTCGATCAGGGACAGGCCGAAGAACAGGCTGAAAGAATGCTGCGCGGCGAATTCACTTTAGAGGATTTCGCCAGGCAACTAAAGCAAATGCGCAAGATGGGTCCGATGGGGCAGCTCATGGAAATGCTCCCGGGACAGATGGGCCAGGTTGCCCGTCAGGTGGACCCCCAGGATGCGGAAAGCCAGATCAAACAAATCGAAGCGGTGATCAACTCCATGACGATCAAAGAACGCCGAGATCCTAAATTATTGAATGCCAGCCGCCGTCGCAGAATTGCGCAGGGTTCCGGTCTGGAAGTGCAGGTGGTCAATCAGGTCATGAAGCGCTTCCGCGAAACCCAAAAGCTGTTAAAATCCATTCAGAAGTCAGGCGGTCGAGGTTTGGGCCGTTTGATGGGGTAGCCGGACGACAAGAAAGGTAAGCGTCTCCTTCAACGCTCTCTCAGTCCTTTTAGCGGAATCGGGCTAATAAATTAGATAAGATCAATTAATAAGAGGAGCATAATTTCGATGGTACGTATTCGATTGCGCCGGGTAGGTTCCCGGAATCAGGCAAGTTATCGTGTTGTAATTGCTGACAAAGAAAAACCCCGTGACGGTCGTTTTTTGGAAATTGTCGGCCACTATAACCCCCGCACAGAACCGTCTACCGTTGTCCTGAAGGATGATCGGATCTTCTATTGGCTGAGCGTTGGCGCTCAACCGACCGAAGCAGTGGATCGGCTCTTCAAGCAAACGGAACTTTGGGCCCGCTACGAGCGGTTCAAAGCTGGTGAAAATGTGGATGAACTGGTTGAAGAAGGAAATAAGGTGTACGATGCTCGGGTGACCGATCCTCGCACAAACCCTCCAGCGAACCAGTAGTCCGGAAAGATTTGAGGCCATTATGAAAGGTGAAAACCTGCAAGGTTTGGTTGAATTCATCGCCCAATCACTGGTCGATCAACCAACAGAGGTCAATGTCGAGAAACGCCAGAATGGAAACACGGTCCATCTGGACCTGTATGTTGCCAAGGAGGACATGGGTCGGGTAATTGGCAGGAGTGGTCGGGTGGCGAATTCCATCCGGACCTTGTTGAAGGTCGCTGCCGCCCGTGAGGGCAGCCGGACGAAACTTGACATTGTCGAGCCTGATTAGCTTCTGACCTGACTGTCCAGATGCCTCAAAAAATGAAACCTAACGCAGGCTCGCGGTCTTCCAGCGAGCCTGCCTTTCTCGTAGTCGGCAAGTTGCGACGCCCTCACGGCGTCCAGGGGGAAATTCCTTTGGAACTTTTCTCCAAGTTATTGGAATTGTTGGACCCGGAACAAACTGTTTTCGTGGGTGAGCGGCACCAGCCTCTGCTCGTGGAAGCCAGCCGGTGGAAAAACGACCTGCTGCTGCTTAAATTTCACGATCTGGATGACCGGACGGCGGCCGAGGCTTTGACCAACGCACTGGTCTATGTGAAGACCAGTCAGTTACCGTCCCTGGATGAGGGTGAATATTACTATCACCAGTTGATCGGGCTGGATGTGTATGAGGAAGAGGAATTCCTGGGAGTTCTTACAGAGGTACTCCAAACAGGCGCAAACGATGTTTATTTGGTTACCGACGCAGCGGGGAAAGAAACCCTGATTCCAGACACAGATGAAGTGATCCTTGAAATTAATGCGGATGCAGGTGTGATGAGGGTAGCGAAATTGAAATGGTTTGGTGAGGGGGACTGATGCCCGATGAGAAAAAATATTGGATTGGCTTTAACCTCGTTCGGGGGATAGGCTCGGTTCGGTTTCATCAGATCCAGGCTTTTTTTGGTGATCTTGGGAATGCGTGGCTCGCGTCTGCAGAGGCCTTCCGAGAAGCGGGACTTCCTGAAAAAACCATTGATAACTTGGTCAGACTGCGGGAAGAAACAGACCTCGATCAGTTTTATGAGTCCATTCTGTCACAGAATATTTCCGTTCTGACCCTGTCGGAACCTGAATACCCCCGTTTATTGCGTGAGATTGCACAACCGCCGCCCGTGTTATATATTCGGGGAAGCCTGACCCCTGAGGATGATTTTTCCATCGCCATGGTGGGGACGCGGAAGGTAACGCCTTATGGACAGCAAATTACCCGTGATACAAGCACATTTCTGGCCGGACACGGATTGACGATTGTCAGCGGGCTGGCCCGTGGTGTGGATGCTCTGGCGCATCAACATGCGCTGAAGGCCGGGGGAAGAACCATCGCGGTCCTGGGCAGCGGGGTGGATGTGATTTACCCGCCTGAGCACCGTAAATTAGCCGAGGCCATGATTGAAAACGGCGCAATTATCAGTGACTATCCCCTTGGCACAAAACCGGAGGGCGTCAACTTCCCACCCCGGAACCGGATCATTTCAGGGTTATCCCTTGCCACAATTGTGATCGAAGCGGGCGACCGGAGCGGCGCGCTGATAACAGCAGACTTTGCTGTGGAGCAGGGGCGGGATGTGTTTGCCGTGCCGGGCAACGTCCTTTCGCCGATGAGTCAGGGCACAAACCGTTTGATCCAGAACGGGGCTTATGCCATGATTTCACCCCAGGATGTCCTTGATGCTTTGGGGCTGGAGCAGGTATCTGATTTTCAGGCTGCCCGGCAGACCTTGCCAGCCGACACAACTGAGGCTAAGATATTGCAAGTGCTGGATTATGAGCCCATTCATGTGGATGAGATTTGCCATGCAGCTGGTATGGCTGTTGAAACGGTAACCGCCGCGTTGACGATGATGGAGTTGAAAGGGATGGTCCAGCATGTTGGCGGGATGCGCTATACGGCCATCCGGGAAATCAACAGGAGTTAGGGAGTTCACCATGGTTGAGAATTATTATGCAGTGATTATGGCTGGGGGCAGTGGAACCCGGCTTTGGCCGTTATCCCGGCATGATCGTCCCAAACAATCTCTGATTGTCTCCGGCGGGAAATCACTTTTCCAGCATGCCGTCACCCGCCTGGATGGTTTGTTCCCGGCGGAACGGATCCTGATCGTGACGGTTGCCGAACAGGTCGGGATGCTTCATGACCAGTGCCCGGAGATCCCGGCAGAGAATTACATTATTGAACCACAACCCAAAGGGACGGCGTCCGTTGTCGGTCTGGCTTCGATTGCAATCCAGACCCGTGACCCACAGGCGACCATGGCTATCCTGACCGCGGACCACCTGGTCCAGAACGCTGCCCATTTACGGCAGTTATTGAGAGGGGCATACGGTCTGGCACAGGAGGATTTCCTGGTGACCCTGGGGGTTACCCCGGCATTCCCCGCCACCGGTTACGGTTATATTCAAAAGGGCGACCCGCTGGGTGAATATGAGGGATTATCCGCTTTTCGGGTTCGAAAGTTCAAGGAGAAACCCGATTCAGAACTGGCAAAGCGCCTGGTCAGGGATGGCGAACATGTCTGGAATTCCGGGATGTTCATCTGGAAGGTTTCTTCCGTCATGGCTGAATTCCAGCGGCAGATGCCTGAACTTTACGCGAAACTGGAAACGCTTCGCCGTGTTTGGCTGACCGAGGAACAAACTGCGACGCTTGAACGCGTCTGGCCGACCATTCACCCGCAGACGATCGATTACGGGATCATGGAACAAGCCGAAAAAGTGGCCGTGCTTCCATCCCTCGATCTGGGCTGGAGTGATGTCGGAAGCTGGGAATCGATGTTTGATTCGCTGGATGGTGATGCCGATGGCAACGTGGTGATGCGGGGGACTCCTTTGACCATTGACACGCAAGGTACACTGATTTGTGGTGATACACCGGACCGGCTGATCGTCACGATTGGTGTAAAGGATTTGGTTATTGTTGATACTGGCAACGCCTTACTCGTTTGCGACCGGAAAGATTCACAGAAAGTGCGGGACGTTGTACGCCTGCTCAAAGAATCCGGTCAGGAAGATTATTTGTAGGAGTTGATTAAATTGGAAGCATATTGTGTTAAATGTAGGGAAAAGAGAGAGATCAAAGACCCTGTAGCAGCCTATAACGCAGCCGGCGCGCCGGTGACCAAGGGCACCTGCTCGGTTTGCGGGACAAAGGTTTACCGGATGGGGAAAACAGACGCCCATGAAGGTTTGCCAAAGCCGGAGGTTGTCCGAAAGAAAAAAGAGACCCCCCGGAAAGGCAAGCTGGTGATCGTCGAGTCTCCCGCCAAAGCCAAAACAGTCGGCAGGTTCCTCGGTAAAGGCTATACGGTTCGAGCTTCAGTCGGACATGTCCGGGACCTTTTGCGGTCCAAGCTGTCTGTGGATGTGGAAAATAACTTCACGCCCCAGTACCGTGTTCCAAATGAGA
>DPKV01000254.1 GCA_003542325.1 Anaerolineaceae bacterium | reverse complement strand
CAATTTCATCTGAAGCAAAACACAACGAAATTTACCGGCTTTTTGACAAACCAAATCTATTCGTATTTAAGGGCCTCAACAGGAACCAGACTGGCTGCTCTAAGAGCCGGGTACAAACCTGAGATCAACCCGATCAGGGTTGAAAAAAGAACCGCAAACAACATCAGCCAGATTGGAGTGCTGACCGAAATGCCTCCCACCCCACCGTACGCAGACGAAGCCTGCCCAGCCATATAGACACTACCAAAGACATCGATCAACTTGCCCACCAAAATACCCACGACGATGCCGCCAATCCCACCGATAAACCCGATCCCGGCCGCCTCGCCCAGGAATATACTGAGGACATCCTGGTTCGTTGCCCCAACAGCCTTCATCAACCCAATTTCCCGGGTGCGTTCCAGGATCGCCATGGTCATGGTATTGGCAATCCCAATGGCAGCAACCAGCAAAGCGACTCCGCCAACCCCGCCAAATATGATTTGTAATACCACAAAGAAACTGTTGACACTCTGGATATATTCCTGTGAGGTGTATGCCATGAAACCCATCTCATTGATCTGCGCCGTGATGTCCAATACCAGGGTACGATCCTCCGCGACAACCAGAACCATGTCATAACCATCCTGATCGGGATTTACGCGGCGACCCATTACCCAGCCGTTTATGTCCTGAACCTGCTCAAGTGACATATACACGGAGTAATCGGCTTCGCTTCTGGAGGACTTGATGATGCCGGCAACCTGGAGACGGATCACTTTTTTCGTTTCGGTGTAATTTCCACTCTCATCGCTGCTCCATTTTGAGAGCTCCAAGGTAACTGTTTGCCCTTGCAGGTCAGGCAACTCAGTTGGGTCCTGCCCAGGCCGCGCTGAGAGATTGTAAAAGCTGTTCAACACCTGTTCACCGACGAGAATTGTGCCTTTTCTAATCTCTGAGGTTCCGGAGGCCATTTCATTACCCAGCGCAGATATATCATCCGTTCCGATCCCAATAATATTGGCGTAGGTTTCCAGTCTTCCAAATTTCATCATGCCCCCCGCCATTAGATATTGGCGGGGGATGACGTGGGCCACCCCGGGAATCGCTGCCAACTCCGCCAATACGTCCGAGGTTATGGGATCAGGTTCATTGTATTGCGTCGGGCTTGTTGAACTCACGCTGCTTTCCAAGGCGACAGCCGCTTCCCAGTTAGGCATAACCGTAATCTGGGACATTTCAGCCACACTCCCGAATTGTTCATTTGCATTCTGTTGCAGCCCCATCGCCAGAGAAACCAAAACCACAACCGCTGCTGTACCGATAACAACCCCAATGGAGGTCAACAACACCCGACCCTTTCGGCGGTTGAGATTAAGCAAGATCAAGCTGATCAATTCTTTGAGTTTCATCACAGCCCTTTCAAGGGAGGTTGATCACACCAGAATCGAGCATTCCTTCCCCGCTTTCATAATCGGGGAATTGTGTTTCACCGGAGGAAGACCCGCTGTCCAGGCCAAACAGTCCTTTAATGACCCGTAATACTTTTTGCCAGAACGTCTCCGTACCTAGGATATCTGTATCAATCGGAATTTGGGAACCGGAGCCTTCGTTCCAATTTTCCATCCCATCCGGCCCCCAATCCTCAATCGGCATGGCTTCGAGGACTTCAACCGTAAGGACGGTTGAATAAGTTCGGGGTTGGTTAAAATCGTCCGTGTAATTCACAGTGATCTGTATATCCATTGGACCCGGCTGGTTGGGTGTCAGCAGGACATCCAATGTAAAATAAAAGCCGGCGTCCACTAAGCCTACCAGGGCTGAATTATTTTCAAGATACGCCTCCTGTGCGGCTACCGTCATATTACCCAGCACAACGCTCTGCTTTCCCAGGTTGACAATTTGAAGAGGAAGAAAATTGGTTTGGTTTGCATAAATCGGTCCGGGGTCCTGATAAAAACCAACCTCGATGGATGGCATCTTGTAAACCAATAGGGTGATCACCTGGTTATCCACGACTTTCTCACCCGATTCCGTCGTATAGATAAATGAATATTTCAAAGAGTAGGCACCTGGCGAGGTAGAAACATTAACCACGATCCGTTGAGAGGCTTTAAATGCCTCTCCCTCTGCGATGTCCCCGATATATTTCACATTCGATGAATCGAGTGGCGCGAAATTTGTAAACTCCCCTTCACCTCCCGAAATGCCGGGTTGAGGGGTTCCCTCAGGGTTAATCTCAACACTGCCCCCGCCCATCACCATTGAGACTGCCTGAGCCGGCGCATTGCCAAGATTTTTAATCTCAAGGAAGAGCTCAAAAGAAGTCCCGGGCTGGAGGATCTCTATATCAGTGGAATACGAGTCAATCACCAATTGAGGTTGAAAGATGGGCCCAGCTGTTGGTGTGGGAGTGGGTGTCGCAGCCACGTACGCAGGAACATTCAGATCCACAGTCAATGTGAAAGAATCGGAATAGGAATTTCCATCATAGTCCGAGTATTCCATATTGACGGTCATGGTCGCCACATACACGCCCCACAGGTCCGGGCTGACGGTAAATTTCTGAGAGACCGACTTGGTTTCATCTGAAATCAATTGGTAAATCATTTGAGTCCCGCCATTATCCCGCGGGAGTAATTGCCCAGGAACAAACTCGATCAGGATATTCGTTGCCGCCTTCATCCCGCTGTTATGAAAATATACCGCCATTGTGAAATCCTGCCCCCGGGATGGAGTCGAAAAAGGTGTATAAGCGGAGATCACAACCACCGGTCGATCGGTATTGCTCTGAGCGGATACTCCCGCGCCTGGGAGAATTGCCAGCAAAGAAAATAAAACCAGGATCAATGTAATTTTTGTTTTCATATTAATTCCTCTAGCCGTTCACTTGAATCGCTTCCTGATAAACATCCTCTGAAACCAGGTCCCCATCCAATATATAAAGCACATGGTTGGTAAACTGGGTCATGCGTGGATCATGCGTCACCACAACAATGGTTTTACCCAACTTGTTTAAACCTGCCAGAATTTCCATGATGGCCCAGCCACTGACCGAATCCAGGTTCCCGGTTGGCTCATCCGCCAGGATCATCATGGGATCATTGACCAGGGCCCTGGCAATAGCCACTCTCTGCTGTTCCCCACCGGATAGTTCGGCCGGTTTATGGTCCGCCCGATCGGCTATGCCAACCTGGTCCAATAAGTCCAATGCACGTTCATTGCGGACCTTGTGGGGCATATTTAAAAACCGCATGGGGAAGCTGACATTTTCGAGTGCCGTCAACGATTGGAGCAGGTTGAACGCCTGAAAGACAAAGCCAACCGTTTCCCGGCGAAAAAACGCCAGATCGTTTTCATCCAGGTCATTGAGGACATTGCCGTTGACGCGGATCATCCCATCCGTTGGCCTGTCCAATCCTCCCAGCAAATGTAGCAAGGTACTCTTCCCTGATCCGGATGGCCCCATAATGGTAGATATGGATCTCTGGTCAATTTTCAGGTTCACATTATCGAGCGCTTTAACGGTAACCGAACCCATTTGAAAGTATTTTGAAAGCGCACGCGTTTCAATAAAAGACATAGCCGTCCCTGCCCTGCATTAGAAAAACAGATAAGGCTGGATGGAACCTAAACTGCTCAACCGGCTCATGATAAAAATCGGCAGCGCAGCCAGGAGGATAAAAACCACAACAGCCAGAATAGTCACCCACCAGGTTTTCTCCGGTTTCAATCCACTGATGATCGGTGCGCCGAACCATAACAAGAAAACGAACCCAAACGAATATATATCCAGCATCCCCAATAGAACTTTTAGAAAAGCCAGACCCGCGCTATCCCCCACATCCAAAAATCCTGACAGCCCAGGCTCATCAATCACTTGCCGGGTGGCAAACAGGGCGACAATCTGGACAAGGCAGCGGATCGTAAAAGGCATCGCTGCCCAAGCCACAAGGTTGAGGTACGCGCCTTGCGATTGCCGGGAGCCTTTAAAGGTCATCATGAGGTGTAAAATATTTCCCAAAAGGAACCACCCTAACCAAAGTCCGGACAGAGAGATCAAAGCAGGGAATACGTAAATAAATAAGGGGCTTTGCATCTCCGCCTGTCCCTGGAAATATTGGTTCTGTTGTTCTTCGGACCAATATGGGTAGTCTTGCGGCATCTCATTCATACCCATCTGAGCATTGGCCAGTCGAGACGGCCCTCCTGCCAGCGAAAGGATTAGTGTGAGAATAGATAAGACCATCATCGGTCTTAACCAAACCCGTAGATTCATTTCAACAATTTCAGAAAAGACTTGTTTCGTTTTGACGAAAATTCTATAAAACCAACCCCACTGACCTTCACCAAATTTTATTTTAGGCTTTGTTTTACTCTCCGTCAATTCTGTCATTCATTCCTCCATGAACACCATAATGTAACGTTAAAGACGAAAAAGACAAGCAATTTGTTCCCATAAAAAAGGTAAAAATTAACTTCCTCCTCCCCAGTAAAATCAAGCAACGATCTTCAATTGTAATAGACTCGCATGTTTTGTAAAGACCTTTCGGTAATCCTTAAAATGGTCTTTAGATGGCCTCGAAAAACCAATGGTAAATAGATTGAGCCCCCCGCTCTGGGAAATTCAAGTTGTTTTTCCGTATCTGTCACGATTGATTGTAGTGACCGGTTTTATTCAAAAAACAGCGCTTCCTGTAATATGGACTGAATCAGCGGGACATTCGGAATTAAAACCTGCGCCCCGTCCGCGGTCTGGTACCCCACAGCTTCGTTTGGTCCAATGATGTAATGTCGGATATCTTCATCGGGATCAAAGCCAAAAACGAACCAGATAAAGGGTAAAAGCTCATCCGGACTGATGTTGCTCTCAACTTCTGAAGCATAGACATCCATCAATTCCGGCCATTTCAACCACCCCGTCGGGCTGATGACTTTCTTCGCCACAGCCTGAACCACTTCCTGCGTTCTTCGCAAACGATCAAAGTCGCTGGAATTGTAACGGGCGCGGACATACCATAGAGCCCAATCCTTATCGAGGGTTACCTTTCCGGGGCCAACTTCACACCACCGGTCTGGATCAAGCGATGAGTCACAGGCGTCCGCAGTCTGGAACTCGGTTTCAAATGTGACCCCGCCAATCACGTCGATTATCCCCAGAAAACCTTCCATGTCGACCATAACGTAATCGGTCGGATAAATTCCAAAATTTGTTTGCAAAGTGTTGGCCAGCAATTGGAACCCACCCACCTGCATGACCGCATTGATTCTTTCTTCGAAATAACCGGGAATCGTCACCCAAAGATCGCGGGGGAAAGAGACCAGACTGACTTTCCCGGAAAGGCTGTCTACGGCGACAAGCATAAGCACATCTGTCCGGTAACCAGACTCGGGACGGAAGTCCGATCCGAGGATCATATAGATCGTCGTTGTTGGCGATGGCGTCAGATCCACGACACCGGTGAAAGCTGCCGGTTCAGGTCCAACTTCCAGAGTCACAACCTTTCCATCCTGATGATCGATTAATTGAAAGAATGGAATTTGTGAGCGGAATACCGTCCTGGCTGCATGGATCATCAGGAAAGCGATACTCAAAGCAATGGTACAAATAATCAATAAAACAATTTGCCCAAACAAGCTATGATTGTTCTTTTGCATATGGTTTTCTCCAATAACCCGAAGATTGGACTCGGGTAAATCATGCGCCGTATTTATACTCCAGATTCAATTTTTGGCTAGAGGCTGTAAATACCAAGTCTCGACAACGATATGAACTATCTGACCCAGATCATTAATGACACTCAAAGTACGATCGCATCAATTATGTCTATACGAAATATCCAATTGCCTCAAATCAAACAAATCAATACCACAAGTTGTTTTGCTAATGTCAAAATACTCAATCATAGATTCACCTCATAATGTATTGCCAGCGATTCTGTTTGAACCAACCCATCAAAACAGGTCCATTCGCACCCTCTCCCTCTCCATGATGTAAAGACCTGCCAACCAAACCACAATCGCTGCTGAGCCTTTTTAATCGTTCCTACGGGAATTTCCTCCTTAGGGATACCCTTTTCCTGAGAACCCAATAATTTTCGCTTAGATTTTGAATATTTGACCATATGTTTATTTATAGTATATATTATTGTATATTTGTTGTATATTTCTATATACATATTAATATACTTATCTTATACGTCTTATTAGGGAACTTTACATTCCTTAGACTTTTCCCAGATCTCCCGGATAAAGCGTGGCGATCTGCTGAATTGGCTCTGGCTCAATAACCAACTCCCCTTTCCGATACCGCTCCAAGCCGCGTTCAAATAAATAACGTGCCATCTCCCCCTGGGTCACACCAATGTTACGGCTTTTTTCCAGAACCGTTTTAACTACTTCGCGGGGCACACCATAATACGATCGCGGTTGCTGCAAGGTTTTCGATTTCTTCCTGCCTTTTCGCCTCGGTTGTTTGGGCCCCTCATCAGGGTACAGCGTGAAACCGCCCGGAACGAATTTTGGCTCAACCACATCCTCTCCTGCTTCAATACGCGTCAGGCCAACCTCCAATAAATACCGCGCCAATTCACCTGGCGAGACTCCAAGGTCTGAGGCCGTCTGCATGATCGCGTCGTGCAGCTTTTTGGGTATCCCGCGGAAGGTCGCTATATTGGGCTTGGTGGTTTTTTCTTCAGAATTCTGTTCTTTTAATACGTCCTCGTCTTCATCAGCTTCCTGGGCAAGGTCATGACGATCTCCTAGATTCGGAGCCGTCTTTCCATCCCCGTCGCTTAACTCCGGCGATCTTTCTTCGATGATCTTTTCGTCTCTATTGTCCACAATTTTCCCTCGCGTTCTTTGCAATGGTCTTTCTCTCTCCTCTATTATAATTCGTTTTGCAGCCGGTAATTTCTGCGGCTCAACGCTTTTTGCCACGTGGCAAATCTCAGGGGATTATCCAACGTGGATACTTGACGGCCTATTTGCCACGTGGCGGATATTGTAATGTTGATTATTCATCTCGTCATTTGTTCAAATCCACATAATATTTATCGCCGATGCCTGGAACCACTTATAATAAATTACTATCGCCTAAAGGCGATAGGTTTGATGGGCGAATGAAATTCGCCTAAAGTCATCCTTCCACACTGAAGTCTTGCTCTCCAGCATCGAGGTCTTGTTGACCTTGCTTTTCGATATATTCCGCAATGATTGCATCCGTCACATTCCCTGTGCTTGCTACAAAATACCCGCGTGCCCATAGGTGCTGCCCCCAATATGCCTTTTTTAACTCACCAAACTCTTGCAACATCAACCAACTCCTTCGTCCTTTCAATCTTTGTACCAATTCACTCACAGCTATGTTTGGGGGTACCGATACCAACAGATGCACATGATCTTTCGCCACATGCCCCTTCTCGATATATACATCCAAACTCGCACATGTTTGTTGGATCAACTCCCGTACTCTCAACCCAATGGCTCCGTGTAATATCGGCTTTCGATACTTCGTTATCCATACGATATGATATTTTAGGTCATCTACTGAGTGTGCTGTTTTTCGATATCCCATTCCTTTATTATAACGACTGGTGTTAAAACGGCCTGCCTAAAGGCAGGTGTTTTTGACCCTATTTTTACAGACAATAAACTCATAATATAAAACACCCCGACCGTTAGTGATCGGGGTGTTTTTTGCCACGTGGCAAATATTAGATTATCGGGTTTTATTGCGCTGTCTGATCCGTTTAAGTAGATCTTCCAAAATACTCATGGCTTCATCCACGTCATCCGGCTTGAGTGAGCCGACAAATTCCGTGGCGGCTTTATCCAGGAACTTCGGGTCGCTCTCCAACTCGTCCTTGATTTTGCTAAGGGATCGCTGAAAGCCGGTGGTGATTTTGACGACGGGCGATTTTGGTGCCCGTGGTTTTCGTTTTTTGGGAGCAGTCTCGTCCAAACTATCCCCTTCCAATAGGCGTTGAAATTCCCGGACGCTGGGAGGTTCTTCCTGGGAGAGAAAATAGCCGACGGCTTTTTCCTGCTCTTCGGGTGACATCGCCATGATTTGTCGCAGGATGCCTTCGGGGATATCCGCCTGGTCAGCCATATATTGCAGGCTCAGCGGCAGCTCCAATAATTTACGAAAACGATAATACTGGTACTGGCTGATACCCAAAGTCTCTTCGATTAATTGAGCGGTTTCAGCGGTGGTCTTGACTGTAAACATTTTTTGAAAATAGACGTCTTCGGATTCGCCGGGTTCGGGAAATACTTTCTCCTCTTCCAAAATAATTCTGGCGATTGCCCTGGCTTTTCCGATGGCGGTCAGCGGCTTATGGGTGATATTTTCCAGAATTTGTTTGCGGACGGTGGGATCATCGTCCACGAGCGCCAGGACCAATGGCTCTTCTTTATCATCTGCCATAACAGATCGGATGACTGCTGCCCAAAAACGCCTCTCACCGGTTAATATTTTAAAAACCTGCTGACCGCTCTCGTCTTTTTCAAAATTCCCCGTAATGGGTTTAATTTGGCCGTCCTGATCCAATGACCTGCCCAATTGCATCAATTCATCCAACTCATTACGGATCAGTTTATCCTTTCGAGCCAGTTGGATCCATTTGCCGGCCACTTCCCGCCAATCCATCTTGCCCTCAAAAAACGGGTCTCTTAATTGGCGTGGAAGAACATGCCGGGCCTGGTAGCGGTCTGGCCGGACAGCACTGATCTGAATGGAATAAGTGGATTGGCGGTTAACCTGAATCCGAGAAGCTGGTGGATGTTGTTCGCTTTTTTCTGAGGTTTGTTCCCCAACATTTTCGCTGCCCTGCGTGAAAACATTGGTGAGATCCATTCCGGAAAATGTAGGTCGCTTGGCCATAAGTTACTTCTTTCTCTGGGGCTTACTCTTCTTCAATTCGTTCAATCACCGAACGTACGACTTTCAGGAATTGCCGGTAAGGCTGGGACTGAGGCGCTGTAAATGAGAAAATGTCCGACCCGGACATGTTGGCGTCCTCGACTTCAACGAGGTCTTTTATGTAGGGAAGTACCAGGTCCGGATACCCCTGGTTGATTTCTTCGATCGCTTCCATGTAACGCTTCCGGGCGATCCGGACACGGGAGGGAACCACACCAATCACTTTCAAATTCGGATTCTTCTCGCGGCGGACTCGGTTGATCGTGGCAAATATGGACGATAATCCGATGATTGATAGCGGGTCGGGTTCTATCGGCACCAGGGTATACTGGCTGGCTATCAGCGAAGCGACCGGTATAATATTCAGCGAAGGCGGATTGTCAATGATGATGTAGGAGTAGTAATCCTGGATCGGCTGCAGGAAACGCTTAAGCTGCGTTTCTCCATCCTTCTGGTTATGCAGCAAAAAGGGGAGCTCGATCATCTTTTCGTGGTCGGTTTTGAATACATGAACCTTAAGTTCTGAATCCCGTGGTATCTTTGATTCGGCCACCAATTGGTCGTAATTGCCAAAACCATCCAAAAGTGCTTTTGGAAATGAATCTTCCACCGTGATCATCGGCATATAGGAAGCGCTGTTATGCGGCCCGCCGCATGCAATCATGGTCGCGTTGAGCTGGTCGTCAAGATCCACCAGCAAAACCGGTTTCGGATCCTTATGTTTTCTTTCTTCCTGGATAGATAGCCCAGCCGCAAGGTTGACGCTGACCGTTGTTTTGCCAACACCGCCCTTATGGTTCAACACAGAAATTATTGCCATTATTAACTCCGGTGATTATTTTCAGGTTACCCCCATAATAACATAATATTTAGATTTTCACAAGTTATTTTTGCCGATTTCGTCGAAATAGCTCTATTTTATTGCCGAATTTGATGTATTGACATAGTGGAGGCGGTATGTTAGATTCGATGTATGAGTGATGCTCTGACCTTTAATGACCTGATAAAGACACTTGGGGTTGCTGATAATCCCTTCCTGCACTATCCGGACCACCGGTTCTTTGTGCCTGTTGTCCAGG
>DPKV01000026.1:3585-6793 GCA_003542325.1 Anaerolineaceae bacterium | reverse complement strand
CGTCGCCTGAATTTGCTGAAGAACGAGCCGCTTCGATGGTGACCTCGCTGGACCGGGCTGATGTTAAACTTCCGGATTTTCCATCCTATAGCTGGGTCTTTGGGTGTTCGGCCGTCTCCGCGGCGATGATCGCGGCCTATTATGACAACAACGGGTATCCGAATATGTATACGGGGCCGACAAATGGGGGGGTGATGCCCGTTTCAGATATGTATGCTCCATATTCGGGAACTTATGTTTGGGGATCATGGAATGATGGTTCTGATTCTTATCCCAACAACCCGTTGATTGCATCTCACGACGGTATAGATGGGCAGGTTGTTCGGGGCTCAATTGATGACTACTGGGTTAGTTACGGTAGTGGTGCCAACGATCCATTTATTACCAATTCATGGCTGGAGCACACTCCGGGGACGGCGGTTGGCGATTATATGAAAACCAGTCAATCCTTGTATGAGAATATTGATGGTTCAACATGGTTTTATTATGCGTTTGGCAACTCAAAATTGCAATGCAGTAGTATGCCAATTGATGATGGCACATATGGTAGGAAACTATTCTATGAGGCGCGAGGGTATACTGTAACTGATTGTTTTTACCAGCAAACGGATAATAAGGTAAGCGGCGGCTTTTCATTGCTTGATTTTCAGGCAGAGATCGATGCGGGCCATCCCGTGTTGATAAATGTGACTGGCCATTCAATGGTTGGTTTTGGTTATAACGGTTCGACGATATACATCCGTGATACCTGGAACTCAAACCCAAACAACAACTATTCAATGACTTGGGGTGGCACTTATGATGGCAGGGAACTCCTAGGTATCAGCATTGTTCACCTGACAGAGCCTTCCAGCGCACCTGGCGCGTTTACGAAAAGTAGCCCATCCGATGCGGCAACAGGCTTGACCATCAATCCTACAATGAATTGGGGTGCTAGCAGCCAATCGTATGGATATCAATACTGTTATGATACGACGGACGATAACGCCTGCTCAAATTGGGTCGATACTGGATTTAATACATCAGTCAACCTGAGTGGATTAAGCTATAATACGCCGTACTTCTGGCAGGTACGCTCAATCAATCCGCTGGATACAACTTATGGAAATGGGGATCCAACAGCTTTCTGGTCGTTTTCAACCATGGACGCTCCGGTCTTATCCGAAAAGATGTTCCTGCCACTAATGGTAAGAAATTAACTTTATTACTCATTGATTATGATATTCCCGAAGTCTGTCTCCTTATCTCGGTTTTTTTGGGGGGAATATAAAAGAATAATCGAATAATTTTGGATTTGTCTTCTCGATTCCGGGGAACCGGTTTTTAAGAATTTCGACCTGATGCGTGTTATTTTTTTGTTTGGTTTAGCCTGTTTTGAGACCGGATTAATCTAAAATTAAAATTTAGGCAAAGATATTCATTAATGGTTGAAACCGGGTTGTTTCGCATTCCCTCAGGCCACAGGAAAACTTACGTTTTTTCGATTTAGTCTTTGGCGCTTTTTGGTGTTCCGAAACCGGTCATTTATTCCAGGTGCGGATTGCCGTTTTTGGCTTTGGCTCGGAAATTGCAATGAAAAGATGAAGACAGGTTAAGAAAATTGACCGGAATAATTAGAAAATGATGTGAATTCCAGATGCAATGCCGGATACGAGCCTCTCAGGGTGTAAGATGTAAGAATACATCAGCATTGCTGAGTAGTGCTTTATGTATTGGGATATGATTGCGAAAATTAATTCGGGTCTTTTTTGAATGATCCGCTGATGCTTCATACGACCTGACAGCACTGATCCAAAGTCATTCAATTGGAAATTAAAATTTTTATCAAAATGATTTCTCTCAAGCATAGAGGATTGATAGAAAATTATCCGTTATCGCAATGTTATTGGAAAATTGAAAAGTAGTTTACTGAGATGAAACAATTGGGTGAAAAGACCAACCCACAACTGGACCAAACCCTGCTGAACACCATTATTCAGGAAGCAAAAGATGGTATTCTGATTGTGAATAACCATGGCGTGGTTCAGTTTGCCAATCAGGCAGCATCGAGGATGTTCCAGCCTGAGGTGGATGAATTGATTGGCTATTCGTTAAAGATTCCCAAAAAGTCTAACATAATTACGATCTGCGGGTCTGACGACTGCTCGAAGGTATTTGAACTGAGCAAGAGCGAAATAGATTATCAAGACCATCCGGCCACGCTTATCCTGGCGCGGGACATCACAGATAAGGTGGCGTTGGAAGAATCGCTTCAGGAGCATAAGCGCCTTCTGGAGGCGACAGGTGAGACGGCGAAAGTCGGCGGATGGCAAATCAATTATAAGACCGGCTCCATCTGGCTATCGGAGGTTGCCAGCCGGATATTGGACATCCCGAAAGACCATCCTTTAAACCTTGAAAATGGATTTGTTAAATACCCGGATGAGGTACGTCCAGCGATTGAGGACGCGGTCAATTTATTGCTTAAACAAGGCAAACCGTATGATATGGATGTGCCTTTTGACAAGACAACCGGAGAGCGGATATGGCTGCACATTACAGGCCGGGCTGAATTTGAGGATGGAACGTGCATTCGGACCTGGGGGACGGTCCAGGATGTTACGGAGAAAAAGAAAGCGGAGTCACAGTTTATTGAAAGCGAAACCCGGAGTCAACAATTCTTTGATTATTCGTTAAGCGGCTTTGCGTTGACCGAAGCGGTCCGTGACGATAGTGGGGAGATCGATGATTTTATTATTATTGATATTAATAGGGTTTTTGAGGAATTATTAAATATCACCTGGGGAAAGGCGATTGGCGCTCTCGCTTCCGAGATTATCCCAGGTGTTAAGAAAACGATTTTACAGGATGTGTTTATTGAGGTTGCGGAGACGAAAAAAGCCAAACAGATAGAATATTGTTCGGATACAACTGACCGCATTTTTCTCCTTTCAATCTATTCAGCAGGGCAGGATCAGGTAGCCGTTTTCTTTGATGATATTACAAAGCAGAAAAGGGTAAACGAGGCCATCCGGCAAAATGAACGACGTTACCGGCAATTATTTGAGCATGCCATTACAGGTTTCATTCTTTTTCAGGTTGTTCTTGATGAAGAGAATCAGCCGAAGGACCTTTTGGCATTGGAAGCGAACGACGCCGTTAAATTTCATACCGGCATGGAACCCAGCCAATTTATTGGAAAACTGTTCAGCGAAAATTTCTCTGAAAC
>DPKV01000026.1:0-3527 GCA_003542325.1 Anaerolineaceae bacterium | reverse complement strand
TCAGCTTTCAAGCCCGAAGAAGGACAGGTGGCAGTCTTCCTGTCGGATGTGTCTGATCAGATTGCGACCCAAAATCAATTACGAAAGCGTGAGGAACAATTCCGTACTCTTTATGAGACAATGTCCCAGGGGGTGATCTATCACAAAGCAGATGGGAAAGTAGTTGAGATCAACCAGGCAGCTTTGGACATTTTGGGACGGACGAAGGATGAGATGGACAATGTCTCTCCGGCGGATGAGAAATTTAAGTTTATTAAAATAAACGGCGAACCCTTACCTGGGGAACAACATCCTGCCTTGATGTCTTTGAGGACCGGAGAGACGATTGAAAATGTTATTTTTGGCGTGTTTAATCCAAAGCTAAAAGATTATGTTTGGATTGATCTCAGTGCCATTCCCCAATTTCATGCCGGAGAAGAAAAACCTTATCAACTCTTCACGACTTTCCTGGATGTTACCGATACCATTCGGGTCCAGAAAGCTCTGGAAGAGCGCATCAAAGAATTGAATTGTCTATCGAATATTGGCATTATCCTGCAGGAAGAAGACTCCATCGACAATGTTCAGATGGCCGTTGTGGAAGAGATTACTCAAACGCTGCAATTGCCGGAAGAAGCAACGGTCATGCTCAGAATGGATGGCGATGAGCATTGCGCATGTGAAAGCGAGCCTGTTGAGGTTCAAAAGTTCATTTTCCCTGTCATTATTCAAGGGAAAGAATATGGCTGTCTCTGCTTATTCATACCGCATGATGAATCTATTGTTTTTCCTGAGGAAATGAATATCTTTGAAGCGATAGCTGAGCGGCTGGGTCTCTGGTTTCAGCAGCGTGAAACGCGAGGGATGCTGGCGGAAAGTGAACGCAGGTTCCGGAACGCGATCATCAACGCTCCCAATCCGATTATGATTTATGCCGATGACGGCGAGATCATCACCGTCAATGATGCGTTGGTGAAGCGGACAGGATACGCCAGGGAAGAACTCAAGACGGTTTCAGATTGGATCAATAAAGTGCATCCTGACCAGGCAGTCGAAATTTCAGGAATGGTCAAGGATAATTTCGAGATTGAGATTCGTGATCACAAAGGCGAATTCCAGATAAGAACGAAATCGGGTGAAATTCTAAACTGGTTTTTCAGTTCAGCCGCCCTGGGCGAACTGCCTGATGGCAGGGTCCTTGTCAATACAGTCGCCATTGACATCACTGAGCGCGTAAAAATGGACCGGGAGAAACAGGCCTATACGCAAAGGATCGTGGCATTGAGGGAGATTGATGAGGTCATTACGTCCTCTCTTGACCTGGACAAGGTGCTTGACTTGATCACATCACAACTCAGCAACCTGATCGCATACGATTCGATGTCCATCCTGCAAATTGCCGGGGATAATCTGAGCGTCCTTGCCTGCCGGGGTTTCGTGAACGAGAGTGAAATCATGAAGCTGGTCTTCCCCTCGAAGCCTGAATATCCCAATTATGAAGTCATTGTTAACCAAAAATCGGTTGCTTATAAGGATGTGTCCAAAGAATTCCCGTTGTTTTACCAGCCGATTGACTTCAGGAATACCGGCGTCATCAAAGCCTGGCTTGGAATCCCATTAATGGTGCAGGACGAGGTCATTGGGATGTTCGCGATTGACCGGCGGGAGGACGACGCNNGCCTATACCCAGGAGGACATTGAAATCGCTCAACAGTTTGCTAATCGGGCTGCCATCGCGATCACCAACGCCCGCCTGTTTGAACAAATGAAATCGCATCTGAACAAATTGCAGATCCTCCGCAGTGTCGATACTGCCATCACCAGCAGCCTGGAAGTTGAAGAGGTTCTTAAAACTGTGTTGACTCAGGTTGTGCATGGCCTGCAGGTTGATATCGCTGTGATTTATCTTTATGATGAGACATTGAAAACCCTTAATTACACCAGCAATGTTGGCTTTATCACTCGCGGCAATCCGGATATCAAAATTGGTCTGGGTCAGGGCTATGTGGGTAAAGTGGCCGAACAGAAATCCCCTATATTTGTTCCGGAAATTGATTACACCAGTGATGGAAAAGCTTATCCCTACAGTTTCGTGGCTGAAGGCGTGACGTCATATTTTGGATTCCCACTGATTTCCAAAGGGGAATTTAAGGGGGTTCTCGAAATTCTTTGCCGGGACCGGCTTGATCCCGATGCAGAATGGCATGAATTTGCCGAAACGCTGGCACAGCAGACGGCTATCGCAGTGGATAATCTGACCCTGTTCTCGAATTTACAGCAGGCAAATCAGGAGTTACGCGAAGCCTATGATGCGACCATTGAGGGGTGGGCCCATGCGTTGGAAATCCGGGATAAGGAAACCGAAGGCCACAGCAGGCGGGTTGTTTCTTTGACGGCTGATATGGCCGCGCGGTTTGGGTTCGAGGCTGCCGACCTTGAGCATATTATCAGGGGTGTTATTTTACATGACATTGGGAAGATGGGCATCCCGGATGAGATCCTGCATAAGCCTGGTCCTTTAACCGAGGAGGAATGGGTGATCATGCGCCGGCACCCTGTTTATGCTTATGAAATGTTGAAGGATATCGAATATCTGCACCCGGCGCTCAATATTCCCCATTATCACCATGAACGGTGGAACGGTTCCGGGTATCCGGAAGGACTAATAAGGGAAGCTATCCCGTTGGAAGCCCGGATATTTGCGGTGGTGGATGCCTGGGACGCACTCACCTCGGACAGACCCTATCGTGATGCGTGGAGCGTGGAAAAGACGAAGCAATATTTATTGGACCAGGCCGGGAAGGAATTCGATCCGGAGATTGTTAAGGTATTTTTAGAAGTGGTTGCAACCTGAAGATAATTTATCCCCTTGAACTATCAGGAAAGGCTGCCATGCGGCAGCCTTTTTCTATTCAGTGAGTTTTCAGATTCTAATAGGCGTCGATCTGCGCCCAATCTCCGTTGAAGTTGGCGGCTGCCTCATCCGCAAGATCCTGAGTAAGGTAGGTTTCCACGTCCTTTTCCCAGATGAATGCAGACCGGATGCCATAGGCAGCGTAAACGGCGATCTCGGTGGCGTCGTAGATGCCGGTGCAGATCTCGACATCATAGCCCTGCGCATCAATGATGTCCTGCATGGCAAAGACACCCTCCATCTTGGAAATGATGTGACGTCTTTGGAGCATCCCGCTGTAGGGTGCGACGGCGACCGCCCCGGCAGCCACAGCCAGGACCATCCAGGTGCTGGTGGGGACCGCGGTGGCCATGATGGGCAGGCCGCGCTCGCTGAGTTGCCGGATGACCGCCAGACCGTTGCGGGTGGCAGGGACTTTGATGCGCATTTTAGCCGGATCAATGGCCATCATCTCATCCGCTTCTTTGAGCATCTCGTCCACTTCACCTGCATGGAGCTGGTAATAGGCGGCAGGGGCGATCTGGCAGAGGTCACGGAAGATGGCTTTCCGGTCACGGCCTTCCTGGGCGACGACATGGGGGTTGGTGATGACGCCCTGGAAGACGCCATAAGCCAGACATTGTTCAGCGCGTTT
>DPKV01000187.1:4187-7504 GCA_003542325.1 Anaerolineaceae bacterium | reverse complement strand
CCTGTCGCGCGTAAACCTGACTCGTAGGTTAATTCAGAGGCATATCCCAGATCGCTGAGCGTTCCGGTGAGGTCCGGGAGGGTTTCCACACCGCTGTAGTGAAAGAACTGCCCGCCGGTGCTGGCAGCCATTTCGATCAGCGACCCGCCCTGGTCATTCGTCAGATAGTACGCCTCTCCAACCATCCAGACATTCACCTGGATGCCCGCCTGTCGTGACTGTTCCGCCAGGGTGTTCACCCCGGCGATCTGGTCCGGTGTGGGCGGGGGTGTGAGATAGAGCAGGGCCTTATCAACGCCAAAGGCGGCGTCAGCTCTTTGCAGCATCTGGATCGCTTCCTGCAAGCTGGTGAGGTCCGGCTCCAACTGGCGCAGATTAGGCTGATACACATCCAGCGCGGTCATCCAGGTCACTGCATCAGATGCATCCCCGACGCCTAAACCTTCGTTGGTCATCAACGACCACGAATCGTCCCCAGAGAAATGGCGTCCGGCGACCCAGGACTGTAAGGCATCCGTCATCTTTTGGTATCTTGAAATCCCGCTTGCATCACGCAGATCCATTTCCCGGTCACCGTTAATCACCAGCACAAAATGGATTCCCCGATAAATTTCTGAAATGGAAGTGACCGGCAGTTCGTTTTCATTTTCTATGATAGTCAATTGAGAAGGATCAAGCTCCCGGATGGGATGGCCTGTGCTGTCGGTGAGTTTGAATTCAACCGATATTTCGGGAAAGGCGCCGGTTTGAGGTGAGGAAACGGCCAGATTGGCAGCCGCCTGACCTGCAACAGGCATGACCCATATCCCCAATAACAGGAGCAGGGTCAAAACTGCCCGGGATAAAGAAACGCCAGGGACATCGAGGTGCCCCTGGCGATCATTTTGCTTCAGACGACGTTCTGCACGATGCATATGTGGACTTTAAACCCCGGAATAACCTCAGTCTGCCTTATCGCCGCGTTTTTTGGTGGACAAAACTTCCGGCTCAGCCGATTCACCGCTGATCAAATTCCGGTAGGTCAATGTCCAGGCTCCCCAGACGTACGCCCGCAGGACGCCGCCGAGGAAAGCCGTCAACGGGACGAAGATCAGTAACAGGATGCCTGTGATCACCAGTCCGGTGGTGATGGTCTGGAAACTCGTCGCAATCCCATTGATGACCAAAGGGGTAAAGGACATCAGGATGGGCAGAGCCAGGAGCAGACCGATAATGATCTGACCCACGCCCAGGATCAGGAACATCAGGAGGACGTTGCCGAGATTTTTAATCAGGACCTTCCACGCCCGGCCGATCGCCTTGAATACATCCAGTTTCTCTTCAACCATAGCGATGGTCGTAAAGGTCACCATCAGCGAAACCAGCCAGCCAATCGGGATCATCAACAGGAGGCCAAAGCCGCAGGTAAAGACCGCCAACAGGATGATCGGCAGGACCAGCATCAATCCAACAATGAATCCGGCGATCTGATATCCCAGGTTGAACAGAAACACTTTCCAGTAGAAAGGTTTGAGGCCCATGAAGATCGCCTTCAATGAAAGCGGCTTCTCTTCCTCACCGGCCTCGTCTGCCATGGAGGTCCCTTTGACCACACCGGTGATCCCAAGCGTNNACCCCTGTGGGGATATCCGCAAGCGTGCGGAAGAATTGTTGAACGCCTCGATTGGCGGAAGGGGCCATGAAATCAAACCCATTCCAATTCCCCTGCTGGTAATTCGTCGATGCGGCTGACCCTCCGCCGCCCCCGCCACCGCCGCTTGATCCGACCGCACCGCAGCCCGCCAGGAATCCAAACAACCAGAGGATCTTATGCTTCCAGATCACTTTCCATGCTTTTGAGAGAATCTCTCCAAAATTCATTTTATTTCTCCTTTAATTTATCGTTCCATGATTTAAATGCAAATGCATCCACTTTTATTATATATGGAATTGTTCCGGAAACCAGAGATTTTATGGGGGTTTTTCCATTTCACTACATATTATGGAAACTTTTACCGGATCGCGGTTTTCCGGGACGGCAGGATTGTCGAATTGGGGACGCACGATAACCTCATGGCAGAGAATGGCCTCTATCAGGAGATGTATTCCAAACAGGCGAGTTATTATCAGTAGGGGGCAAAGGAATAGGGAAAAGGAGTGCGGGTTGCCTTGCCACCCGAAGGGTGTTAGCCCACCCCTTCAACCTCAGACAAACCTTCAAATACAATATTTCTAGAGCGCGGACCGCCTTGCCACCTGAAGGATATTAGCCCGCCTCTCCAACCTCAGACAAACCTTCGAATATGCTTTCTTCGGGCGGGGACAGAGCCCCGCCCCTACATTATCCCTGTAGGGGCGACCCTCCGTGGTCGCCCGCTAATTTTCATTCCCACCAAGAATAATCAGCTCGAAGAAAAAAGGTTCTTTCCATCAAGACCAAAATCCGCTTGAAGGGTATCTCCCTCATTAAAAGACCTGTCAGAACTTCGAATATGTCTTCTTCGGGCGGGGACAGAGCCCCGCCCCTACTTCGAATATGTCTTCTTCGGGTGGGGACAAAGCCCCGCCCCTACATTATCCCTGTAGGGGCGACCCTCCTTGGTCGCCCGTATAGTATCAAACCACCTCTGAACATCAAACAAACAATTCCAATAATCACATCTTAAATTCTTCATCCTTTTCCCAATTCATTGGGTTCGCAACAATGTAATCTACAATAGCTTGATGATCCCGTTCATTGCGAATGACATGTTCATAGAAGCTCCGTTGCCATAACCGCCTCTCAAAGACAGGCCAGCCAAGATTCTTAACGCCCTGTATATACCGATTTGTGGTCAATGATTTAAACCGAGCCACAATATCAAATAATGAGGGTTTGGGTTCTTCAGATTCCTTCGGTCGGGCACAGAGGCCCGACCCTACAGGATGTTCAATTAGAAAAATTGCATGGATATGATTAGGCATAATTTGATAAGGATCAATACCAAGGCCAGGTATTACCCCAGGCATCTCCTCAAAAACCTGTGCGACCATACTCCCTGCATCATTTAGAACCATTTCAGAATCTATAATTGAACCAAAACGACAAGTCCTGTTTTGGGTGACAATTGTGATAAAATATGCCCCGTTTTGAGAGTAATCATAATTCTGGATATGATGGATTTTTCTCTGCTTATTCTTTTGGTCAAGGTTGGTCATAATAACCCCAAGCGCATACTTGTTTCCGACTTATTCTACCATCCTTGAGGAGTCTCGATAGGCGGGGACGGAGCCCCGCCCCTACAGGATTTCTTGTTTGCTCCCCCCTACTCCCACTCAATCGTTCCGGGCGGCTTGCT
>DPKV01000187.1:0-4171 GCA_003542325.1 Anaerolineaceae bacterium | reverse complement strand
GGCAGCCGCGCCCAATCGGCGGTCATGAAATCCTCGGTGGTGACCGCCCGCAACGCGATGACCTCCTCATAAGTCCGCTGGTCGCCCATCACCCCCACGGCTTTGACGGGCAGCAGAACGGCAAAAGCCTGGGAAGTCCCGGTTTCGTCCTGCATGCGCAGCAAACCCGCTTCCGCCAATTCCTCAGTGAAAATCGCATCTGCGGCGCGCAGTTTTTCTACTCTCTCCAGGGTCAACTCTCCCAGGCAGCGCACGGCCAATCCCGGCCCGGGGAAGGGCTGCCTCCAGACCAGTTCAGCCGGCAAACCCAGCGCTTCACCCACCTTGCGCACCTCATCCTTAAATAAATAGCGCAGCGGCTCCACCAATTTGAAGTCCATGTCCTCAGGCAGCCCCCCTACGTTATGGTGGGTTTTGATGCGGTGGGCATGGCCTCGCTCCGGCGCACGGGATTCCACCACATCGGGGTAGATCGTCCCCTGGACGAGGAATGGCGGGTCACTAAGGTCGTGAGCCGCACCCTCGAACAGCCGGATAAAGGTTTCGCCAATCATGCGCCGTTTCTCCTCCGGCGCTGTGACATCCTCAAGATTACTAAAAAATTCCTCAATAGCATCCAGCGTTACCAGGTTAGCCCCCAGGTTCTCTTTGAAAGCCCGCTCCACCCACAAACATTCATCTTTGCGCATCAGCCCTGTATCCACAAAGACCGCCGCAAGCTGATCGCCCACCGCTTTTTGCACCAGCGCCGTCGCCACGCTCGAATCCACCCCGCCGCTCACCGCTGAAAGCACCTTCGCATCGCCAACCTGGCTGCGGATATCCGCAACCGCCCGGTCGATAATGGATTGCGCTGTCCAATCGCCCTGACACCCACAAACCTCCAGCACAAATCGGGTTAAAATAGCCGCCCCTGCCGGGGTATGGCGCACTTCCGGGTGGAACTGCAAGCCGTAATAGCCCCTGTCCGCATCCCCCATGGCAGCCACCGGGCTGTTGCCGGTGGTTGCCAGAACCGCGATTCCGTCAGGCGGCTGCTCGATCCGGTCTCCATGCGACATCCAGACCCGTGGGTCATCTCCCTGGTGCAGGATTGGCGCTTCTTTCACCAGCGTGAAGCTGGCCGGCCCGTACTCCCGCTTTCCGGATGGCGCAACCTTGCCCCCCAGAGCATGTGTCAGCACCTGCATCCCGTAACAAATGCCAAGCACCGGAACACCCGCCTGGAGCACGTAGTCCGGCAAAAACGGCGCACCGGGGTCATAAACGGACCGCGGCCCGCCTGAAAGGATAAACCCTTTCGGGGCATGCGACAGCACTTCAACCTCAGGCGCATCCCAGGGTAACAGCTCACAATAGACCTGCGCTTCACGGACACGCCGGGCGATCAACTGTGAATATTGAGAGCCAAAATCCAGGACGATAATCGTTTCAGTCATTCACGTCTCCAGGGGTTTCACTGACCAGGTGCCAGTGCCATTGGGGAATGGATTGATTCGGCCCACCGTTGGTGATCAATCGGTAGCCGCGTGTATCGAGGTCAAAGCGTTGGATGAGGACCTGGACCGCTGCCAGGAGGTCCCGATAAACCTCCGGGGTTTCCAGAGGAGCATCCATCAAAGATTGAATGGGTTGTTTGGGGAGCAGCAGGAGATGTAAAGGATACTCAGGCTGGGGATGTTCAAAGACCAGCCAATGAGCGTTTTCAAATATTCGGTCAACCGGCAGAAAGCGATCCATGTTCTTGAAGAAAAAGATTACCCAGGGCCTGAAAATGCGCCATCGCGCTGCCCGGACGAAAATTCCAAGCCATTTATGCTTCTGCGAAGATGATCTGGCCATCGTCCAGGGAGTCGATCTTCACCAGAGCTTCAACCGGGACATCCAAATAGGAAAGGAGGTCACGGCCGCCTTCAAAGGTCTTCTCAATCAAAGCACCGATGCCTACCAGGGTCGCGCCGGCTGTCTGCGCCAACCGGACCAGGCCGGCAATCGTCGCGCCGGAAGCCAGGAAATCATCAATGATCAACACCCGTTCCCCATTCGCCAGGTATTCCGGTGAAACGATCAGTTCCACCATCCGGCCCTTCGTGTGCGATGGTGCCACCGTCAGGTAGACCGTATCCGGCATAGTGACCGGTTTATGCTTCCGGGCATAAACTACCGGCACATCCAGATATTTTGCGGTCATCAGGGCGGGCGCGATCCCTGAGATTTCAGCGGTCAGGACCTTTGTCGGGTGCACAGCCCTGAAAAGGTCCGCCAAGGCCTGTCCGCAGGCGTCCATTAATATGGGGTCAACCTGATGGTTGATAAATGGATCAACTTTCAGGATCCCGTCCCCCAGGTTCTGTCCTTCTTCAGCAATTCGTTTCTTCAGCGGTTCGAACAAGTGTAGAGACCTCCATCAATATGGCAATGAAATTGTATAGACATTTTACATCGGATGGTGAATGAACTTCAAAGCGGGGAAAGGCCTTAACCCAACCTTAATCATCCGGATCAGACAGTCCATTTTCTCTCATGGCCTGATCGCAATCCTGCCGTCTCAGTCGATAGAGAATCTCTTCAAGGATCTTGCGGTTGAAACTGACCAGGTCAGCAAGCAAGCCGATCAGGAAAGTAATAAAACCGATGATTAACAGGATCGCGGTCAGGATCAGGGATTGGATATGACCGCTCCCCAGTCCCTGAAAATAGTACACAAGGAAGCGCACGCCCAGGACGAAACCGACGAGCAGTAAAACAGCGCTGATCCAGGTAAATACCCGCAGCGGCCTGTACATGGCGATGGAACGCAGGATGGTCACACCGGAATGGGTTAAATAATTGCGGATGCTGGTAAACAACCGGGAGGGACGCTCCGGCGGATTCGTCGCAATCGGCACCGAAGAAACGCGCACCCGGTTTGTCCCGGCCTGGATCAGCGTTTCCAATGTATATGAGTAATTGCTGAGCACCATCGTCTGCAAAGCGACCTCCCGGGTCACCGCCCGGAAGCCGCTGGTTGCATCGGGAATGTCAAAACCGGCTGTCATGGAAACCACCCGGCTGCCGATCACCTGCAATTTGCGCTTGAAGGATGAAAAATGTTCGAGATTTCGCACGCCGCGGTCGCCAATCACCATTTCAGCTTCGCCTGAAAGGATCGGCCCGACAAGTTTCGCGATTTCTTCCGCCCGGTACTGGTTGTCAGCGTCGGTGTTGACAATCACATCCGCGCCCAATCGCAAACAGGCATCCAGCCCCTGGGCGTATGCCTGGGCCAGACCGAGATGCCGCGGCATGTGAACGACGTGATCAGCGCCGGACACACGGGCAACGTCCGCTGTGTTATCTGCGCTGCCATCATCTACAATGAGAATTTCAACCTCATCAAAGCCCTCTATGGCACGTGGTATCAGTGCCAGGGTTTTGGGAAGCGTGTCAGCTTCGTTATAACAAGGGATTTGAATCATTAATTTCATAAAATTAGGGTGTCCAGTCGAATGATAATCTAGTATATCATGATGAAAGATGGTGATGGGGATTGAGCAAGGGATTATTTACACAACGATATTGATCCACACAGGTCTCAGAACAAACAAAACAATTTAACCTGGCCCATAAGGCCTTATTCTCCTCCCAGGAATTTATTCCGCATTAAGAGGACAACTTATCTTTCTTTTTTCCCTTGAAGATATCGTAGATGAGACCGGCTATTGGCAAAAAGACAAACAGAATATATTCATCAAGTCTCCAGATCTGATAACCCCTGATCCCCGGAAGAAACAGAACAAGGATAATTAATACAACATTCCAAATCCAGCAGTTTTTTTAATCGGCTTCTCTTCACGCATTATTCCCTCCATTGCTTAATACAGTTATTCAACTGGTTCGCCCTCCCCTTGCACTGGGTTGTAATTGCTGAACGTTCCCATTAATTATAACCTGTATGGTTGGGAATTAATCAGCGTTTTAATACTGGGTAATGATCACAATAACAAATGCTGCAGTAGTTGAAAACACTCACCAATCCATATACAATATTTAAGATTATTGTAGTCACCAAACCCTAACCTCAAAGAGAGGAAAACATCATGAAATCTGAACGTATGAAGACCTTCAATTATGCCGTCGGGATGTTCGGCACGTCCATTCCCATCAACCTTCTCAAAACTTATGCAGCCAT
>DPKV01000167.1 GCA_003542325.1 Anaerolineaceae bacterium | reverse complement strand
TATTTCTACCATGTGGATGGGTTGGGCGCGTACCCGCTTTTGTATGCCCGTAAGGAGGCGGATGCACCCTTTGAAAGTGAAGCGGCGTACGGGGCAGCCTGTTAACCGGTGGATGGCGCTGAACCCTGCGAACCCTATCAACATCTGGTGGCGAATGGCACCGAAGCGGGATATTTCCAGCTGGTGCTGATGTTGATCATGGGGAACCAGTTTTACCTGGACTGGCATGCCGGTTACAATGACCTGGAGATCGTTGCCAGCCCGGACCGTTTGGAAAGAGTGATTGAAGAAATCGGCGCGGACGATTTTGGCTTCCCCCTCACCAACAAGCAGACGCGCGCAATGCGCAAGCTTGACCCCACACCGATCGTCGAGATCGGCGAAACCGAAGTGAAGGTCAGTGTGCTGGTATTTACCAAATGGGGCGGATTCTATCGTTATGATATTGTGTTAGGTCTGCCTGCGCCTTATGAGATCCTGGATGTTTCCACTGAGGTGTTGGTGGATTACGATTGCGGTATCATGTATTAATTCCATAGCAAGTGATATTGGATTGGAGGGAAGGACTGATGGCGAAATCCTTAACCGTTACCTGCTTTGATAAAGCTGAGGACTTTCTGGACGCGGCCGGATCACTGCTCTATGAACAGGAAGCGACCAACGGCTTGATGCTGGGTATCTGTGAACGCCTGGTTCAAAAACCATCCGCTTATAAAGACCCTTTCTTTGCCGTGGTGCAGGATGATTCCGGCAAAGTTCAATTGTCCGCCACAATGACACCCCCGCAGAATATGGTCCTGGCTGATGGAAAAGATTCTCAAGCAGCCATTCCCATAGTGGTGAGTGATCTCATAAAAAGAGGAATCCATGTGCCTGGTGTGACCGGACCGGTTCATCTGACGGACGCCTTCACCGCAAGCTGGAAATCCGCCGCCGGACAGGAAGCAGAAGTGACCATGCGGCAGCGGGTATATGAACTGCGGGAGGTGCGGATGCCGCCCCTGCCGCCGGGGCATCACCGGGTTGCCCGAGCTGAGGATATCCCCACGATCATGGCCTGGTATGAAGCATTTGTGGCTGAGTCCATGCATATGACCGGAAGGTTGAAACCGGAGCAAGTGGAACGGATGGTCAATGAAAGCACCATTTTTGTCTGGGAGCAGGAGGATGTTCCGGTATCAATCGCGATGAAAACCCGGCCCATCGCGCATTCCATCTCGGTCAGCTTTGTCTATACACCCCCCGAACTCCGCCGGCAGGGATTTGCGACCGCGCTGGTGGCCCGATTGAGCCAGCACTTGCTCGAGTTGGGATATGCCTCTGTCACTTTGTTCACCGATCTGGATTTCCCAACATCCAACGCGATCTATCAGAAAATCGGTTACCGGCCGGTGACGGATTTCAGGATGGTGAGTTTTAAGGACAGGCCGTAGAATACCAGGCAGACACGCAGAATTTTTATCTCTTTATTCGGGTATAGCATAGTGCATTTGTCTGAGGTAAGGTTTATTAATGGTGCATAACCTTCAGTTAGTCTTGTTTTTGGTCCCAATTCTTTATCTCCTGGTCCTGGGCCTGCTCATACTATTTAAACCGGTCACCATCCTGGATCGACGCTGGATGCTGCTGGCTTTTTTTCCAATCCTGTTGGACAATCTGCTGGCTATCTTTGGCAATGAAACCCTCTCCTTGGCGGAAATCCTGAGAGACGGGTATTTCTGGTTGATCCTGGGGGCTGATCTGGCTATAGGGATTGGGATCACGCTGACTATGCGGGGATATGCGGTTTACGGCCTGACCCCGGAACAGGTTGAACTAGCCCTGGTTCAGGCCATGACGGATGCGGGTTATGTGGCAGGCGCTGCCCAGGGGGAGTGGAAGTCCAATTGGGGACGGGCTTCCGAAGCGGTTATCATCACCTGGGAAACGAAAGGTCAATCCCGGTCATGTGCGATCACTTCCCGGACGGGTGAGGTGATGGTCCGAACCAAAGCCAGGAGTGACCTAAAACAGCTTCCTGCCTTCATTGGTAAAATCCGGAATGTTAAAAATCCGTATGAGTTCAGCCAACATGCCGTAGGAGTCTTATACTTGGTAATGGCTTTTGTTTTGGCTGTGTTTGGCTGGATCTATTTTTTTGAACCCCGCCTGATTCTGATTGAATAAGATGGATAAATCTATTGAGTAAAGAGGATTTATGAAAAAAGAAAAATCACGCACAAAAATCAAGGACTTGCCGCGTAATGTCTGGGCGGTCAGTCTGACCAGTTTCTTTATGGATATTTCCAGCGAGATGGTCATCAACATCCTGCCTTTATTCCTGTATAACGTTCTGGGGGTGAAGACGAATATCATCGGCATCATTGAAGGCGTCGCAGAGGCAACAGCCAGTATTCTGAAAGTTTTTTCGGGTTGGCTGTCGGATAAGCTGCGGGGGCGGAAGTGGATTGCCGTGATCGGTTACGGCATTTCAGCGCTCTCAAAACCTTTCTTTTATTTTGCAAATAGCTGGGGGATGGTCGCTGGTGTCCGCTGGGCGGACCGGGTGGGCAAGGGCGTACGGACCGCTCCCCGCGATGCGCTTGTAGCGGATTCGATCAAACCTGAACAGCGCGGGCTGGCCTTTGGCTTCCACCGGGCGGCCGACACAGCCGGTGCGGTGCTTGGGTTGCTGGTCGCGACCCTCGTGGTCTGGCTGGCACAATCCAATGATACACTGCTTGGGGAACACACCTTCCGGACGATTGTCCTGATCAGCCTGATCCCGGCATTGCTGGCCGTCGTCAGCCTGATCTTTGGGGCCAAAGATGTGAAGATGCCCGGGGAAGCGAAAGCACCGAAGATCACTTTCAAAGGTCTGGGGAAACCCTTCCTGGTTTTTATGTTGATCGTCGGTTTGTTTGACCTTGGCAACTCATCTGATGCTTTTCTTGTCCTCCGGGCCCAGGAACGCGGCATCAGTGTGATTGGGATTTTGGCGATGTTGGCGACATTCAACCTGGTTTACACCCTGATCTCCACTCCGGCCGGTGCGCTGTCGGATCGGATTGGTAGGCGTAAGCTTATCATCGGCGGCTGGGTTATCTATGGGTTGATCTATCTGGGGTTTGCACTGGCACAGCAGCCCTGGCATATCTGGGTTCTGTATTTGGTTTATGGTTTGTACTATGGTCTGGCATACGGCACCGCAAAAGCGATGGTGGCCGACCTGGTGTCGCCGGAATTGCGCGGGACAGCCTACGGCACCTATAACGCCATCCTGGGCATCCTGGACTTTCCCGCCTCGCTGATCGCGGGGTTACTCTGGCAGGGGGCGGGAAGCTGGGCCGGTTTTGGCCCTTCTGCGCCGTTTTTGTTTGGCAGCATCACCGCCTTCCTGGCGGCGATTTTACTGTTTTTTTGGCGGCCAAAAAAGACTCTTCAGGAAGAAATCTGAACCGGATGAATAATCACATCTCAATCGAGGCATTCTAGTAATGCCTCGATTGTTTGGTTTATTCTCAACTGTTTGTCTGAAAGAACATCATATTTGATAAAGAGATATTAGAGAAATTTTCAGGGTTATTACCACTTTACTAAAATGGTAGGGGAATCTTGTTTACGAAAATTATCAGGGTCCGGAGGTAACCTTTGACCGTTTTTGGACCTTGTTCTGGTTGGGTTGTATTGGCATGCCGTTGATCCTATTAATAGCCGGTTCTCTTGAGTCAGGCGGGTATGAAAAAGACACCTCCCATATCTGGGTTTATAAACGCTCGGGGGCGAAATCACATGATGCCAGCGTTCGGGAGGTGTGGGAGCACAATCATCCCGGGAAGAAATGGGCGGATCATCAAGCGAGCCAATCCATAGGATGTGGGATGGTTTTAGGCATTGCACTCATTATTTTCCTGGCCTGGCTTGCTGATCAGATCTTTATCATCCCTGAAGGTCAGGTTGGACTGCGTCTGTTCTGGGTAATCGGCGGAACAATCCTCGGTGGGCTTTCTGCCGGGGGGATCTATGGGCTGCAAAGTAAGCTCTCTGACTATAAATCTGGTGCGCTAATGGTATTGCATATCATTGCGCTGGCGGTCATGGGCCTGGGCGTCATTGGTGCCCTTGTACTGACTTTCCTGAAGATTCCTCTACCGATCTCGAACCACTGGTTGTGGGCTCCCCTGGGAGCAATGGGCGTATTCATGATCCTGGATGCGATTGGCAAAAAGGAAAAGCAGGTCAAAGCAGGGAAGGGTGGAGCTAAATTTGAAGACTGGGTCGTGAAGGTGTTTGGTATGTTGAATAACTGGGATATTGACCAGGGCACCGGGGTTATTGAAGGGGTCATGGCATTAGCCACCATTGAAATGGGGCAGGGTAAGTTCGATTGGAATATCCGGGATGAGGAATTTTTCAAAATGACGGAAGGTATTCTCGTGGACCTGATCCAGGGAAAAGTGATGTCCATATCCGCGGATGAAATTTATCAGGCTAGGGAGAGCGTTATCAAAGCTGTGCAGGCGTTCTATTTTTACATGGTGGATAACTTCCGTGAGTTTGAGATGCACCCGGCCATCAAGAGAGCCGCCACCATAAAGAAATGAGGTCAGATCGGCTGAAACGTCATGGACAGGTTAACCCCGTGAACCCTACCTGGGGATTGGACAAATGACTTCCGAGGGGTGATGTCAGAAGTTACTAAACCCTCTACAATGGAATTGTAGTTATCTGTAATAGTTATGGGTTCTTGGGAAGGACCAGCTAACCCAAAAATACGTTTCATATTTTCTCCTCAGTGTTAGCATAACCATCCCTTCAAGGAGCGTTCCCTACCAAACGCTCCTTGATATTTTAATACCTGTGATGAAGTTCTCCTGTTTTCGCCGGATGCGGTCGCTTATGGTAGGATTACTGGAAAACAAACCACCGGAGAACCTTTATGTTTCCCAAGAAGGCAATTATTGCCGGGCCTGTCTATCTGCATTTGACGCCCGATTTGTCATCTAAATCTATAGTATCATTCAGCACCCCGCTCCAACCCGATCAGATATTGGACTCGGAAGGTGTACCATTCGGCGTGGGCGGCAGGGCTGCGGCAACCGGCCTAGCTCTGCATCGTTTTGGGATTCCAGTTCACCTGGTTGGCAAGGTCGGCGATGACCGCTTTGGTGAGGTTGTCCTAAACCGGATTCGAGAAATCAGCCCGGATTTGGCCGGGGGGCTGGTCCTTGACCCTTCGACCAGCACCGGTGTGACCATTGATCTGAATCCACCGGATGGGGTTAAGTCAACCCAATCTATTCCCGGCGCAAACAACACTTTCTATGCCTCGGATATCCCCCGGGCTGATCTGCAGTTGGCAGACCTGTTCCACTTCACCGATCCGGCTGCCATGCGCTCCGTCTATCGCAGCGAAGGGGGTGAGCTGCTTTCCATTCTCCAGCGTGCCCGGCGGGAAGGCCTGACCACGTCACTGGATTTTTCACTGCCCGATCCATCTGACCCAGCGGGTGCAGTGGATGGGTCCATAGTCCTGCTCAACTGCCTGCCCGTTGTGGATGTCTTTTTCGCTGATGCGGCGGACCTGGTTTACCTGTATCAGCGGGATGTCTACGACCGCTTTGCCGGCTGGCCGAATGGGAATGTTGCTGATGAAGTCACAGCCGAACTGCTGCATGCCCTCAGCGAGCAGGTCCTGTCATCCGGGGTTGAGGTTATCCTGATAAAACTTGGGCCGCGCGGTCTGTACCTGCGGACGGCATCCCCGGCAGCCTGGAAGAAGGCCGGACGGGCTCTGGCAGGGTTCAGCGAGGGGTGGCATGGACGGGAATTTTGGGCGCCGGCATTTAAAGCAACGGGTACCAAAACAGGGGAAGGATCGGAAAGACTTGTTTCCGGCTTCTTATCAGGTTTGCTGCGCGGGGAGGAACCCGGGATTGCAGTGTTAATGGCTTCGGCAATGGGGGCTTGAACTGAGGCTGCTGCATGGGAAGATTTGAAAATTCACCTTGATTCTGATTGGGAGGCGTTACCTCTGGAAGTGGAGGGCGAAGGCTGGCGAAAGGAAGAGCCGTATGGCATCTGGCGAAAAGCATGACTCACAACTGGACCCGCTGACCCGCTGGGAACTGGCTGCGCTGAATATCATTATCGCCCTGGACCCAAAGGCTGATTGGGACGTCAATGCGGTGGGGAAGAATATGCTGATAGTGGTGCAGGCCCTGGACCGGGGCAAACTGGACCCGGCGCTGGAAGATCAGTGATTACTCACATTAACCGAAAACCTGCTGTTGGCCATAATGCGTGGTGACCGGATCGAAGTGACTGACCCGGGGATATTCGGCACCCGGAATGAGGTGATTGCCGCGGCACAGGTGGTTTATAACCAGGCGGTTGCCCGCGGGTTTTGGGACATGCATCCCGAGATTACAGAGGCATTGAAGAAGGATTAATGGAATTTTCTGATTTGACCCCGGCTTTCTTTGTCAGAAAGGGTAACCGCTTCACAGCCGGCGTGCGGCTGGCAAAGGGTGGTATCAGCACCGCTTTCATCCCGACCACCGGACGGCTGACCGGGGTCCTGACGCCGGGCTGCAAGGTCTGGCTTGAGAAGGCGGATAACCCTGACCGCAAGACGCCGTATACGCTGGTGCTTGGTGAACTGCCAGGCGGTGGGTTATGCTCCACCAACGCCTATCTCGCCAATATACTGTTCGGTGAAGCTGTCGAGCACGGGCGTTTGGCTGCCTTCACCTACCCAAAGGTTGAAAATGAAGTCCCGATTGGTCACAGCCGGCTGGATTTTCGACTTTCCAACGCCGAAGAGACCTGCTGGGTGGAGGTTAAGTCGGTGACCTATGTTGAGAATCAGGTGGGGATGTTTCCCGATGCGCCGACCGGTCGAGGGCGGAAACACCTTGGTGAATTGGAGAAACTGGTCGAAAGCGGAGACCGTGCCAGCGCGGTATTCGTCGCTCAACGGGCGGATGCGCTGACCTTTGCACCTTACGAGGCGATCGACCCGGACTTTGCGGACGCCCTGCGGCATGCGGTCGGGAATGGTGTGGAGGTGCATGCCTATCGGTGTGCAGTGAGCACGGAGAAAATTGAGATTGCGGAAGAAATAACGGTCTTTCTAGACCAGATTGCATCCAATGATTCTTGACTGCAATTATCATGATAGAATATTATTATATACAACAATTGTTCTATAATTCTTAGGTAAAGTCATGAAATATAAAAATCAACTTCTGTTAGGTGATTGTGAGATAGC